>DATIVB010000432.1:0-1590 GCA_035466375.1 Chondromyces sp. | reverse complement strand
GGCAGCTCGTAGTGGAAGGCGCCGAAGTCGCGCTTCCTGAAGCACGGGTGGGTGATCACCGCCAGCAGCCTGCCGCCGGGCTCGAGCGCGCCCACCAGGGCCGCGGTCACCCGCTCGAGGCGCTCCCGCGTCGCGCACATCATCAGCACCAGGCTGCAGAGGGCGGCGTCGAAACGACCGAGCTCGGCCAGGGCGCTCTCGTCGCCGACCAGCAGCCGTACCCGACGGGCCGCCGCCCGGGGGTCGGACTCGAGCGTGGCCCGCGCCGAGTCGATCATCTCCCGGCTCTCGTCCACCCCCACGACCTCCTGCGCGCCCGCCCCGGCCAGAGCCAACGCCAGGTTTCCCGGGCCGCAGCCGAAGTCGAGCACCCGGCGGTCCTCCACATCGGGCAGCAGCTCGCGCATCAGCCGCCGCACCACGGGCTCGTGGCTCTGCCGCCCGAGCTCGTCGTAGGACTCGGCCGTGTCGTGATCCCAGGGCATCGGACTCCCTCCCGGCGACCGGCGCATGCCGCCCCGGTGCGGCTCGGGCGTGCCGCCCGCTTCCGCCGCCGACCGCACACCAGCTTCACCGGCGGCGGACGCCGCGGCCATAGGTGCGGCTCCCAGCTTGAGATCGGATTTCCCCGGTATCCGGCGCCGTTCGACGACGCGCGCAGCGGGCTGGGGGCAGCCCCGGCAGGCTTTCCGAGGCCGACCCGGCCGCCTTCACCACCGCCCGGACGTTACGGTGCCGGCGGTGTTCCGCGCCCCGGTGTGCAGCCCGGGACATCGCTGGAGAGCAGATGATGACGGAGTTCAGCCAGCTCAGCCCCATTGTGCAGGCCCTCGTCGCGACCCTGGGCACCTGGGGCCTGACGGCGGCGGGTGCGGCCCTCGTCGTCTTCACGCAGCAGGTCTCCCGCCGATACCTCGACGCCTCGGTGGGCTTCGCGGCCGGGGTCATGATCGCGGCCAGCTTCTGGAGCCTGCTCGCGCCGTCCATCGACCACGCCGAATCGCTCGGCTACGGCTCACTGCGGTGGATCCCGCCGCTGGTGGGCTTTCTGATCGGCGCGGCTTGCCTGCGGGTGGTCGACCTGGTGCTGCCGCACATGCACCCCGACCTGCGCACGGTCGAGGGCGTCAAGACGTCCTGGCAGCGCTCGACGTTGCTGGTGCTGGCGATCACCATCCACAACATCCCCGAGGGCCTCGCGGTGGGGGTTGCCTTCGGCGCCGCATCGCTCGGCGAGGGCGAGCTGGGCGGGGCGGTGGCCCTGGCGCTGGGCATCGGGCTGCAGAACTTCCCCGAAGGCTCGGCGGTCTCCCTGCCGCTGCGGCGGGAGGGGATGAGCCGGGGCCGCGCGCTGTGGTACGGGCAGCTCTCGGGCATCGTGGAGCCCGCGGCCGGGGTGCTCGGCGCGTGGCTGGTGGTGACGATGTCGGCGGTGCTGCCCTACGCGCTGGCATTCGCCGCCGGGGCGATGATCTTCGTGGTTGCCGAGGAGCTGATTCCGGAGTCGCAGCGGGAAGGCAACGTCCACTTCGCCACCGGGGGCGTGATCCTCGGCTTCGCCGTGATGATGACCCTCGACGTCGCCCTCGG
>DATIVB010000431.1:0-2283 GCA_035466375.1 Chondromyces sp. | reverse complement strand
CGCTGCGCGGCCTGCACCTTGACCGGCTCCTGCCCGGCCACCACGGCGGCGGTCAGCAGGGTCAGCACCACTAGAACTGCCCGGAGATGTTGAGACCATTCTCGAGATGGCTCCCGCTTCACGCCGACCTCCTTCCGGGGGCCGCTCGACGACCCTCCGACTGTTGTACGCCGGGGAGCCGTTCCGGTTGCCCCGGGCGTCACGCGGCCTTCGCGACGTGGCCGTAATCCGCGTCGCGACGATCCGCGAAGACGACTGGTCGGCTTCCGGGTGGGTCGGATGACAGCAGCCGGCGCCACGGGTGCCTGGACTCGCGCTGCCGGTGGTGGATAATGACTTCCGCCGTCACGAAGACCGGACGCTGAAAGGCCCCATGATTCACCACTCTCTCCCGCGCAACGGCTGCCGCCCCGGATGAACGCCGCCTTCGGTACCGTGTTCGGCGCCGCCGCCTCCGCGATCGCCGCCGTCTTCGCGGTCATCGTCGGCGCCGGGCTGCTGGTGCGTCGCGGCGTCATCACGCAGCCGCAGATCGACGCCCTGTCGTCGGCGACAGTGAACATCCTCCTGCCGTGCCTCATCTTCGCCAAGGTGACGGAGACCCTCGACCCGGCATCCCAGCCCGGTTGGTGGGCCCTGCCCATCGTCGGCATCGCCATGGCGCTGGTGGGCACCGGTCTCGGCGCGCTCGTCTTCGCCCGCGGCCTTCCGGAGAAGCGGAACCTGCTGCCCCTGGCAGGCATGCAGAACGCCGGCTACCTCGTGCTGCCGGTCGGTCTGGCGCTCTATCCCGACAGCTTCGACGCGTTCGCGCTCTACGTCTTCCTCTTCATCCTGGGCTACAACCCGGTCCTCTGGAGCCTCGGCAAGGTCCTCATCAGCGGATCCAGGGACCAGCCGTTCCTGTGGCGGGACCTCGTCACGCCGCCGCTGCTCGCCAACCTCGTCGCCATCGCCGCCAGCCTGAGCGGCGCAGCCGAACTGCTGCCGCGGCCTTTCGTGGTCGCGGTGGACCTCGTCGGTTCCGCTGCAGTGCCGGTCGCGCTGCTCGTGCTCGGCGCCGTCCTGGGCAGCGTCGCCATCTCCCTGCGATTGCACCTCGGAGATGCGCTGCGGGCGATGAGCGTCAAGCTCATGCTCCTACCCGCGCTGACGACGGTGGTGGTGGTGCTCTCGGGGCTGCCCGAGGTGAACCCGCTGCTCGCCGAGTTCCTCATCATCGAGGCGGCGTCCGCGCCCCCGGTCGCGGTGGTCCTGCAGGCACGCACCTACGGCGGCGACGACCGCACGATCGGTAGCATCATGGTGCTCTCCTATGCCGCCTGCGCTCTCAGCCTGCCGGCCTGGATCGCCGCCTGGCGGATCCTTGCGGTCGGTTGAGCTACCAGCCCCTCGGAGCTCCACACCGGGGAATCCGTTCTGCGTTAGATCGTTCGGCTCATCCGGAAATTCGTTGGGTGGTCAACAGTCGATTTCGAATTTCGGATTTCGGATTTCGGATTTCGGATTTTTCCACCCACCCACGGTTGAACCACCAAGACACCAAGGCACCAAGTTGTTCACGAAGGGAAACCTTGGTGTTTTTCCTGGTGACTTGGTGCCTTTGTGGTTGCGACGGTTCGCGCTGACGCCTTGGACGGCGAAGGTGTTTGGTCATCAATCGAATGGGAGGTGGCCTTGTCGTGGTGGCGCCGCCTGCTCGCGGCCCCAGTCGCTGCCACGGATGCGGCCCTCTGATACTGAAACTGGCACTGAAACTGTCGCTGAGACTGGTACTGCCATTTGCCACTGTCGCTATCATTCGGAAGCGGACTCGGACGCGGGTCTCACCGACTTCCGCATCACCTGTAATTCCGGATGAGCCGAACGTTCGAACGCGGAACGGCCCCAACGGGAATCGAAAAGGCGGCCGGGGCGGCGAACCACCGCCCCGGCCGGTCGCATCCGGCGTCTCAGTGGGCGGCCGGCGCTCCCACCCTGTCGATGCCCGGCTTCCCTGTCATCGCCGCCAACACGTCGCCGGGGACCTCGTTCACTGCAGCTTCCTACGCAACCTGGGGCCGAAGCTCGGCCGCCAGCACCGCCGGTGCCGGCTCGGGCTCCTGCCAGCCCATGACCCGACGCAGCTCGCCGAGCGTGGCCGCGACTCGACGGACGTTCTCCGGACCCATCCGCAGGAGCTGTTTCTGGGCGTCGCTCAGGTGCTCGAGGCGGTCATCGGCATAGGCATAGACGATCGCCCGCTGCTCGACCTCGATCGGTCCCGGCTGGTCGACCGCAGCC
>DATIVB010000430.1:0-12353 GCA_035466375.1 Chondromyces sp. | reverse complement strand
GAGGAGGAGCTGGTCGAGGAGCTGCTGCAACGCGCGGTGGGCACCCTCGACGCCGGCTCGGGCTTTGCCGCGACGCTCCACCCGGGAGGCCAGGAAGCCGTCGTGCGCTCGGTGCGGCTGCCGCAGAGCGTCGAGTCGGTGCGTTCGTTCTTCGCCACCCATGTGCTCGAGGACCTGGCGGCCGGCCAGGTTGCGCGCGCCCGGCGCACCGAGGACGAGCCTCCGTTCGAGCTGCTCGCGGCCCCCATGCTGTGGCAGCAGCGGCTGCTCGGCCTGGTGGTGCTCGCCGACAAAGAGACCCGCGATGGCCGGGCGCCGTTTCCCGACAGCGACGCCCGCATCCTGCTCTCGATGGCGAGCATGGTCGCGACCGCGGTCGCGACCGCCCGGCGGGTCGCCGCCATCGAGCGCGACCGGCAGCGCCTCGCGGACGAGAACCGCGCGCTCCGCGACGTCGCCCGGCGCGAGGGCTTCGTCGGCGAGTCACCCCAGGTCCAGGAGATGCTGGAGCTCGTGCGGCGGGCCGCACCGACCGGGGTCAACGTGCTCCTGCGCGGCGAATCCGGCGTCGGCAAGGAACGGGTCGCGCGGCTGCTGCACTCGTTTTCCGAGCGCTCCCGCGGGCCCTTCGTGCCCCTCAACTGCGCCGCGCTGCCCGAGTCGCTGCTCGAGTCCGAGCTCTTCGGTATCGAGGAGGGGGTGGCGACCGGCGTCCAGCGGCGCCTCGGCAAGATCGAGCTCGCCGACGGCGGCTCGCTGTTTCTCGACGAGGTCGGCGATTTGTCGCTGCCGCTGCAGGCGAAGCTCCTGCGCGTCGTGCAGGAGCGCGAGCTCGAACGGCTCGGCGGCCGCGAGCGGATCCCGGTCGACATCCACCTCATCACCGCCACCAACCGCGATCTCGAGGACATGGTGGACCGCGGCGAGTTCCGCCGCGATCTCTACTACCGCCTGCGCGTCGTCGTGGTCGAGGTACCGCCGCTGCGCGAGCGGCGGTCCGACATCCCGCTGCTGGCTCGCCACTTCCTCGAGCTCTACGGTGAACGCTTCGGCAGGCCGGGCCTGCTGTTGTCGCACGAGGCCCTGGCCGCGCTCATGAGTCATGCCTTCCCCGGCAACGTGCGCGAGCTCGAGAACGCGATCCAGGCGGCCATCGCACTCGCCCCCGGCGAGACGATCTCGGTTGACGATCTGCGGCTCGAGACCGATGCCCCCCAGGCCACTGCGACGAACGCCCTCATCTCCCTCGACGAGATCGAACGGCGGCACATCGAGCGTGTCCTGCAGGCGGTCGCCGGCAACCGGCAGGCCGCGGCCCGCATCCTGGGCATCGACCGGACAACCCTGTACCGCAAGCTGAGGCAAAATGCATCTTCTGATGCAAAACGCATCAAAAAATAAAGCTCTTAGAATCAATAATAATTAAAAAAATGGTGCGTCGGGCCATCCAAAAGATGCAAAACACATCAAAAATCTCGTGTCGAACGCCGGTCTGGCCTGGCACGTTTCTTGCCCTTCAGCCTCGGCGGAGGTTGTCTGATGAGGTCAATGACAGTCCGGCGCTATTCGACGGCGGCCGGTATCTCAGCGCTGACAGCCACGGCGGCGCAGGCCTTGAACCTCCACCTCGACTTTCCGCTGCAGCAACTGCAGCTGGCGTGGACGCTGACCCAAGTTCTGCTACAGTTGTAGGCTCATCATGGAGGTGGTGCTGCACCTTCCCGTGGTGCCCAACGTGGAGCTGGTCGCGGCCAAGGCCGTCGAGACCCTCGGCCGCGCCATGGGGATGCACCAGACTCGAGTCGAGGCCGCCAGCGTCGCGATGGTGGAAGCGTGCCTCAACGCCATGGAGCACGGCGGCGGCCCGATCGTCGTCCGGCTGCGTGGTGAGAACAAAGCCTCGAAGCCGTGCCTGGTGATCGAGGTCGAGGACCGGGGCCAGGGGTTCGATCCGGAGCGGGCGCCGCAGAACAGCCCTTCACGGGTGCTCGGCTGCGCGTCCAAACGAGGCTGGGGCCTGACCTTGATCCGCGAGCTGATGGACGAAGTGCAGATCGAGTCCGCCCCGGGCAGGACGATTGTTGCGATGCGAAAGTATGTGGGGAGTGCGTCATGAGCGAGGATCGGATCACGATTTCAACGGACCGTTTGACCGACGGGGTGGGTCTCATCGCCGCGGCGGGCTACATCAACAACGAAGGCGGCCAGGCCATCGCCGACGCGGCCACCGACCTCATGGACGAGGGGTGTCAAACACTGGTCATCGACCTCGAAGGAACGCGCATCATCAACTCCATCGGCGTCTCCATCCTGCTCGAGATCCTCGAGAAGCTGATGGACGAAAAGGGCCGCCTCGCCTTCTGCAACCTGACGCCGACGATCGCCAAGACCTTCGAGATCATGGGCCTGGTGCAGTACGCTTCGGTCTACCCGGATCTGGAAGCTGCGCGCGCCGCCATCGTGGGAGACGACTCTGTCTGACCTCCTGCGCCTGGCGGACCTCGCCCTCAGCGGCCGCGCCGGTCCCGATCTACCGGAGGAGCTGCTGCACGCCGTGGTCGAGGAGACCGGATCACGCGCCGGCATTCTGCGGCGCGGTAGCGAGGCCATCGCCCGCTGGCCGCGCTCGGTCTCGCCCCAGGTCGAGGAGGCCACCGAGGGCTGGAGCGAGATCCCATTCGGCTCCGATCCGGACCGGTGGTCCCTGCGCCTGCTGCAGCTCGACCGGCTCGACGACGTGGCCCTCGGCGCGACCCGGATCGGGCTCAAGGCCTGGCAGCTCCGCGAGGAGCTGAAGCGGACCAAGTTCGACGAGCGTTTCCATCTCTGGGAGCTCGAGGCCATCCGCTCGATCGCGACCGGGATCGGCGGCATTCTCGACACCACCGAGCTTGCCGACGAGTTCATCAACCATCTCGTCGCCCTGCTCGGGGTGCGCAGCGCCCACCTCTACCTCGGCGCGGACAGCGCGTCGGCCGAGCACGTCGGCGGATTCGGGCCCGAGCGCCTGGGCATCCACGAGCTCGCGGACGCCTGGCAACAGGGCCTCTACAGGGACGACCTGGTGGCGCTGCCTTTGACCTCGGACGCGGGCGCGGTCGGTGTGCTGGTGGCCGCCGAAAAGGAGGCGCGCGCCGGCACCGAGCCCTTCGCCGCCAATGACGTCCGGCTGCTGGAGCTCTTCGCGGTCCAGGTCACGGTCGCCATGGAGTACGTGCGGCTGACCAGGGAGTCCCTGGAGCGCGATCGCATGCGGCGGGAGATCGAGACCGCAGCCGTGATCCAATCACACCTGCACCCGCAGCAGTTCCCGCACTTTGCGGGCTATCGCCTCGCCGCGCGCTCCTCGCCGAGCCGCCAGGTCGCGGGCGACACATACGACGTGCTGCAGAGCGGCGACACGCTGATCGCCACCGTGACCGACGTCTCCGGCAAGGGGGTCGGCGCCGGAATGATCGCCTCCGGCGTCCATGCCGCAGTGCGACTGCTGGCGGACCGGGTCGAAGACCTTGCCGAGCTCGCCGCGAGGGTCAACCGCTATCTCGCCGGCGCAACGGCGGACAACCGCTTCGCGACCTTCGCCATGGTGCGGATCAAACGCGGCGGCGAGGTGCGGGCGGTCAACGCCGGCCACCTGCCGCTGCTGATCCGGCGCCGCAGCGGCGCCATCGAGCAGATCGACTCGAGCGGCCTGCCACTCGGAATCCTCGAGGCCGCCTCCTACACCGAAAGCGCGGCCGAGCTTCATCCCGGCGACCTTCTGCTGCTCTTCACCGACGGCCTCACCGAGGCCGAGGATCCCGACGAGGAGGAGTTCGGCGTCGAGCGGGTGGCCGCGGTGGCGAGCGGCATGGACGACCCGGACGCGGACAGCCTCAGCGCGGCGATCCTGGAGGCGGTCGACCGCCACACCCGCGGCGAGCCGCTCGTGGACGACGCGACCCTGGTCGTCGTGGAGCGTCTTGCCGACTGAGCTCAGCCCCTGTACATCGACTCGATCAGGTCCGAGTACTGCTGCTCCACCACCCGCCGTTTGACCTTGAGCGTCGGCGTCAGGGTGCCGTCGTCGATCGACAGCATCAGCGGCAGCACCCGGTGCTTCTTGATCTGCTCGTAGCTGGCGAGCCCGGCATTGGTGCTCGCGACCACCGCCGCGAAGGCCTCGAGCACCCGTGGGTTCGCGGTCAGGTCCTCCATCGACGCGCCGGCGACGCCCTCGTTCTCGGCCCACTTTTCGAGGCCCTCCGCGTTGGGCGAAAGCAGCACCACGAGGTAGGGCCGCCGGTCGCCGATGATGACCGCGTTGTCGACCAGCGGTGACCTCTTGAGCTCGGCCTCGATCGGCTGTGGGGCGATGTTCTTGCCGCCGGCGGTGACGATGATGTCCTTCTTGCGGTCGGTGATGCGGATGAACCCGTCGCCGTCGATCTCGGCGATGTCACCCGTGAGGAAGAAGCCGTCGCGGTCGAAGACCTCGGCCGTCTTCTCAGGCAGGTTCCAGTAGCCCTTCATGATCGACGGGCCCCTGACGCAGAGCTCGCCGTCGTCCGCGACCCTGACCTCGACGTTGGAGATCGGCTTGCCGACGGTCCCGAGCCGGGTCATGCCGGGCGCGATCCCGTTGACCGCGATCACCGGCGATGTCTCGGTCAGGCCGTAACCCTCGAGAATCCGGATGCCGATGGCGTGGAAAAACTCGTTGATGAAGAGCGGCAGGGGGGCGCCGCCCGAGACGCAGAACCGCAGCCGTCCGCCGAGGCGCTCGCGCACCTTCGACAGGACGAGCTTGTCGGCCAGGGCGTAGCCGAGGCCGGAGGGGCGCCGCCCCTCGATCACACCCGGGGTGGCCCTGCGCCCGGTTTCCAGGGCCCAGTTGAAAAGGCCACGGCGAAGCCCGGACGAGGTGCTGACGGCATCCATGACCTTGTCGTAGACCTTCTCGTAGATCCGCGGGACGCTCGCGAAGACGGTCGGGCGGATCGTCGTCAGGAGGTCACCCACGTGGTAGACCGAGCAGTAGGCCTTGGTTACGCCGCGGTACATGTAGAGGTAGCCCAGCATGCGCTCGAAGACGTGGCACAGAGGCAGGAACTCGAGGCAGAAGTCGTCCGGGTCGATCAGCGCCCGCTCCGCCGACGGGAGGACGTTCTGCACCAGGTTCTCGTGGGTCAACGTCACGCCCTTGGGCTGCCCGGTGGTGCCCGAGGTGTAGATCAGGGTCAGCAGGTCCTCGGCGGCGACCTTTTCGGCGCGCTGCCAGAAGAGGTCCTCGCTGTCGCCGTTGGTTCCCGAGTCGATGACCTCGGCGAGTGAGAGCACGCCGTCCACGCACGGGCCTTCGATCTGGATCAGGTGGCCGAGGCTCGGGCACTCGCCGCGGATTTCGAGGAACTTGCCCATCTGCTCGGCGTTCTCGGCCACCGCGACGGTCGAGCCGGAGTCCTTGACCTGGTAGGCGATCTGCGAGGGAGTCAGGGTGCCGTAGACCGGCACGTCGGCGGCGCCGAGATCGACCGTCGCGAGATCCACCATGTGCCACTCGGGCCGGTTGTCGGTCAGCAGCATCACCCGGTCGCCGCGGCCGACCCCGAGCTTTTCGAGCCCCACGGCCAGTCCGGCGGTGGCCGCGAAGAAGTCCGCCGTGCCCTGCACCGTGTGGCCCTCGAGCGTGTAGTGGAAGTAGTGCTCGTCGCGGGGGGATTCGATTTCGCGGCGGTACAGGTCGAGAACAGTGCGAGCGGTCATGCAGATCCTCCGTGGTGGTTCCGGCACGGCGCGATACCATCGGTGAGCATGCCAAGCAGCGCCTTGTGGTGGCGGACCAGGTCGCCCGGGTTTTCAGCCAACAGCCAGCTCATCACCAGCTCGTCGACCGCTCCGAAGACCAGGTTGGTCGCGAGCCCGGGACTGATGTCTCGGCGGAACGCGCCCACCTCCTGGCCCTCCTCGATGATGTCGCGCACCCGGTTCAGATACTCGCCGAGTTTACCACGCGTGAAAAGGCTCATGAATCGCCGCGAGTGCCGGGTTTCGATCTGCAGAACCTGCGCCAGGGCGTGGTCGCGGCCGAGGGTTTCGAGGTGGAGCCGGATCATCACGCTGAGCTTCTGCAGGGGGTCGTCGATGCTCGCGATCTCCTCGTCCAGGCGGTCGATGAAGCGGCCGAGGACGCTGTCGAAGATCGACATCAAGAGGTGCTCCTTGCCCTCGAAGTAGAGGTACAGGGTCCCGTCCGCCACCGCGGCCGCTTCGGCGACGTCGGTCATGCGCGCGCCGAAGTAGCCCTTGGAGGCGAAGACCTCGATCGCGGCCCGCAGGATGCGGCGGTACTTCTGTTCGCGCGGTGAAAGCTCACGGGAGGTCTCGCTCTCGGGCATGGTTCCCCCAGGCATGAATGAATGCTCATTCATGTTCGACCTCCACGCCTCCCGTGTCAAGCACGGGCACATCGCGGCGTCATGGGCGGGGCGGAGGAATCGTGCCGGTCGGCCGGACGGAGTCCGGGCCCACCGCAGGCCGCCTCCCCGGTCCTCTATGATGACCCGGCAGGCAATCGCGGCCATCGCGGCAGTATGGGAGTTGCATGACGACACAACCATCGATCTGGCGTCAGTTTCCGCGTTCCTTCTGGACCGCCAATGCCATGGAGATCTTCGAGCGCATGGGGTGGTACGGCTTCTACGCGGTGTCCACCCTGTACCTCACCAACAGCGTTGCCGACGGTGGCCTCGGCTTCAGCTCCGCGGACCGTGGCGTCATCCAGGGCCTGGCGACGTTCTTTCTCTACCTGTTCCCGGCGGTCTTCGGCGCCCTGGCCGACCGCTACGGCTACAAGCGCATCTTCCTCGCTTCGACGGTGGTCATGGCTCCCGCCTACATCCTGCTCGCCGCACCCCGGACCTTCTGGGGTTTTCTCGGGGTCTACTTTCTGGTCGCCGTCGGCCACGGCATGTTCAAGCCGGTCGTGATCTCGACGGTCGCCAAGACCACCACCGCCGAAACCGGCTCGATGGGGTTCGGGATCTTCTACATGATGGTGAATATCGGCGGCTTCCTGGGCCCGATCGTCGCCGGAGTGGTCCGCGGCTGGGACTGGAAATACGTCTTCTGGGCGTCGGCGGCATGGATCGCCGTGATGGGCCTGACCTGCCTCGTCCTCTACCGCGAGCCGCCGCGGGATGTCGAATCCGAAGGCCGCCGCAGCCTCAGCGAGGTCTTCGCCGGGATGGTCGCGGTGGTCGGCAATTTGCGCTTCTTCCTGCTCGTCGCGGGGCTACTGGTGATGTTGGTGATGGGCTCCAAATGGTGGAGCTTTCCGCGGGTCGCGCTGGTGTCCGGAGCCTGGCTCGCCGCCAACCTGATCTACGACCGGGTGCTGCGCGCGGCGTCCACGAACCAGTCGAAGACATGGGTGACGCAGCCCATGCGGGTCGGTGAGGGTCGGTACCTGGTTTTCCTCCTGTTGATGGCCGGCTTCTGGACCTCTTTCAACCAGATCTTCATGACCCTCCCCGAGTACATCCGGGACTACGTGGACACCTCCGATCTGATCGCGGCCCTGTCTGCGGTCGCCGGCATGGTCGGGGCCGATCTCGAGAACTGGAGCCGCGCACTGCTTGAAAACGGACAGCTCAAGCCCGAGTACCTCATCAACTTGAACGCCTTCGGCATCATCTGTTTCCAGGTGCTGGTCTCCTTCATCGTTCGTCGGATGTCGCCCCTTGCCAGCATCATCCTCGGCGTGGCGGTGACGGTGGCGAGCTTCCTGATCTACCTCGCGGGCGCCAGCGGCTGGGTGGTGGTCGCGGCGATTCTCGTCTTTTCGGTGGGCGAGATGCTGGCGAGCCCGCGCTCGAAGGAGTACGCCGGACGCATCGCGCCGCCGGACAAGGTCGGCATGTACATGGGCTACTTCTACTGGTGCGTCGCCCTCGGCAACCTCTTCGGCGGGCTGCTCTCCGGCGTCGCCTACCAGCACTTCGGACCGCAGGGGGTCGACCGCCCGGACGCCATGTGGGTGTTGTTCGCCGCCCTCGCGGTGACGACCGCGGTCGGGCTGGTGATATACAATCGGATCGTCTCCCCCACTGCGAAGGAGAGCCCATGAAGACCTTCCTGAAGAGGCTCGTCCTGCTGCTCGCCCTGGTCGTGGTTGCCAAGCTGGCCTGGGAGCAGCGGGACCGCATCGCGTCGCTCTCCAACAACAACTTCAAACTCCAGGGCGACTGGTACCAGGTCGAGCTCAACTCCAAGGGTGAGGACCTCTACAACTTCTCGAGCCGGCTCATCACCAGAAACGGCATCGAGTGGGGTTCGTACGAGCTGCGGAAGAACACCAGGCTCGAGGTCACGGCGGCCGACCAGTTCAACGTCTACCACCTCGATTTTCCCGACGACGACACCATGGTGTGGTCGCTCGAGGTGGACGGCCGTCTCGCCCCCGTCCTGACCTGGCGCAGGTAGCGCGCGGTCAGCCCTCGCCGAGCCAGGCCGCGACGCGCTCGGCGCCCTCGACGGTGCGCCCGCAGTGGCGCGCCGCGAACGTTCAGGTTCAACGGGACATCGGGGAGCCCGGACCTTTTGCGAGCCATCTCGTTGTTCCATTCGGCCCGGCCCGACGGCTCCCGGAGACACCCTTCGAAACTCGCGAAGCCGGGCCGTCCGACAATCCCACGCTACCATTGTTCTGTGAGGGGCGCCGGCAGGATCACGGTGGCGAGCGGCGCGGTGCCGGTGCTGGCCGCGTGGCTGGTCGCGACCTACGGCCTCCCCGAAGCGTACCGGCCGGTGACCGATGTCCTCGCCGAGGTCCTCGGCCTGCTCCTCCTCGTCCTCGCCTGGCGCTTCCGCCGCGGCCGCCTCGCGGCCGCCGCCCTCCTCCTCGGGCTCGCCAACCTCTTGATCCGGGGACCGCTCGAAGCCTTTCCAGACGGTGCCGGCCGGCCCCTGCTCGCGATCCTGGTGCCCGCGACCCTCGCTCTGCTCGCCCTCCTCCCCGAGCGCCCGATGACCCGCCTGCAGTCGCTCGTGATGATGGGCGTGGTGCTGGTCGAGGCCTGGCTCGCGGTGGTCCTCGGGAGCGGTCCCGGAGGCGGCGATGCCGCGGGCGCGGCGGCCCACCTGCTCGCCGCCCCCGAGTTCGGCCGCATGGTGTTCCTCGTCGCCACCGCCTTCGTCGCGCTGGCCTTCGCCGCCCGGCGCGGGGCCTTCGAGGGATCGCTGCTGTGGGTGCAGGCGGCGGCCGCGCTCGCGCTGCTCGGCGGCTCGGGCCCGCACGCTGCCGCCCTCGCCCTCACCGCGGCGCAGCTGGTGCTGCTGCTCGGGCTCGTCGAGGACTCCTACCGCCTCGCCTACCACGACGAGCTCACCGGCCTGCCGGGGCGGCGGGCGCTGGAGGAGGCGCTGCGGGCTCTCGACGGGAACTACGCCGTCGCCATGGTCGACGTCGACCGCTTCAAGCGCTTCAATGACCGCCACGGCCACGCCGCCGGCGACCAGGCGCTGCGCATGGTCGCCGGCGAGCTGCAGAAGGTCAAGGGCGGCGGCCGCGCCTACCGCTACGGCGGCGAGGAGTTCGCGGTGCTCTTCCCCGCGGCCGCGCTGCCCGCCGCGCGGGCGGCACTCGAGGACGTCCGCGCCGCCATCGCGGCCCGCAGGTTCGCGCTGCGGGCGCCCGACCGGCCGCGCAAGAAGCCCGACCCGCCGCGGGCCCCGAAGCGGCCCACCCCGAAGATCACGGTCTCGGTCAGCATCGGCCTCGCCGCCTCCACCGGCGAGCGGAGGGAGCCCGAGGCCGTCCTGCGGGCGGCCGACCGCGCCCTCTACCGGGCCAAGAGCGACGGCCGCAACCGCCTGGTCGCGTTCGGCGACCGCCTGCGCAAGGCCGCGGGCTGACGCAGGCTAACGGATGAGGATCGCCACGATGAAGCCGGCCGCGACCAGGGTGTTGGTCGCCAGGTTCCAGGCCACGTTGGCGCCGAGGGCGGGCAGCGGCACCGGCGCCGAAGGATCGGTCACCACCCAGCGGAGGGGCTGGACCAGGAGCAGCGACGGCAGCGCGCCGAGCAACACCGGCGTCGGCAGGGCTCCCGCCACGACGCCGATGACGATCACCAGGGGGGTCGCGACGGCGGCTGTGCCGTAGATCCAGGCGGCGATCTTTCGTCCGAAGATGAGGACCAGGTTGCGCCGGCCACCGCCCCGGTCCGCCGCCTCGTCTGGAAACTCGTTGAGCAGCAGCAGGTTGAAGGTCATGAGGAAGGCCGGGATCGCGACCCAGAGCGCGGCTGGGCCGAGGCCTCCGCCCTGCACCAGCGCGCTGCCGACGACCGGTCCGGCGCCGAGGCCGAAGCCCGCCGCGAGCTCGCCGATGCCGAGCCGGGCGAGCACGTCCGTGTAGGCGATGACGGAGATCGCGCCGGCGACGAAGAGCGGCAGCAGCACCCAGCCGACGCGGCTGATGAACCACGCGCCGACCGCGAGCCCGACCGCCGAGCAGCCGACCCCGAACCAGAAGGCCGTGCGGAGGCTCATCCCTCCGGCCGGCAGGGTCCCGCTGCCGCCGGAGAACGGCGTGCGCTCGGTGTGCAGGTCGATGCCCGTCCGCAGGTCGCTCCACTCGTTGAAGATGTTGACCGCCATGTGGAGCGCCACCAGCCCGAGGACGGCGAGCAGGGTCCGCGGCCACGAGAACGCCCCGTCCCACGCGGCGGCCGCCGCGCCGCTCGCCACCAGGGTCGGCGGCAGCAGCAGGAAAGGGGCACGGGCGACACCGGCGAATGCTCTGATGCCGTTCATCGGCGGAGTATAGCCCGGAGCGCGATCGTCACGTCGTGTCCTGGACCGCGCCGCGGCGCAGGCTCCCGGACGTTACCTGCGAAGCGGCTCGACCTGGACGACGGCGTCGGCGACGTCGGGACCTTCCTCGACGAGCTTGCGGCGCACCGCCATGGCGATGCCGTGGCCCTCTGTCACAGAGAGACTGCCGTCCACCTCGACGTGCAGGTCCACCGACAGCTCGGCGCCCACGTAACGGGTGCGGACGGCGTGCGCCGACTCGACACCGTCGATCTCGAGGGCGAGCTTCTCGATCTGTCGGCGATCGGCAGCAGGCGCGCCGCGGTCGATGAGCTGTTCGACGGCCGGGCGCAGGACGCGCCACGAGGCCTGCAGAATCAGCAGACAGACCACCACGGCGCCGACGCGGTCGACAACCGCCCACTCGGGGTCGACCAGCGTCACCGCGACGGCGGCCGCTGCGGGGATGGACGAGAACGCGTCGGACCGATGGTGCCAGGCGTTGGCGACCGTCGCCGACGACTTGACGCTGCGGCCGACGGCGGCCGTCCAGCGGAAGAGGGCCTCCTTGACTACGATGGACAGCACGGCGGCCGCGAGGGCGATGCCGGTGGGCGGCCTCTCGACGCCGTGTCGGAGCCCGTGGATGGCCCGCACGCCCATGCCCACCGCCACTGCAGCCAGTGCGAGTCCGATCACGACCGTGATCAAAGTCTCGATGCGGCCGTGGCCGTGGGGGTGGTTTTCGTCCGCGGGCGCGCTCCAGAACTTCACTCCGAGGATGATGGCGATGTCGGTCGCGAGATCGCTGAGGCTGTGGACCGCGTCCGCGAGCACGGCTTGACTGTGGCCCAACACGCCGGCCGCCGCCTTCGCGGCCGCGAGTCCCAGATTGCAGACCAGTCCGACCCAACCGGCCCGCCGTATCTGTGCGACCCTCGAAGAAGGTCCGTTCTTCTCTTCCACGCCATCATTCTAGCAGTCGTCTCAGCTCCACTCGGGCACTTGGCGCGATCCCAGCACGATGACCGGATCGCCGACCGTGATCGCGCCCGCCCCGCTGTGGATGAGGTTCTGCCCGAACATGACCTTGCCGTCGCGGAGGCGGTAGGTGGCCAGGGTGCGCAACGGCTCGGGGCCGCGCTCGGCGGTCTCCTGGTCGGTGGTGGTGATCACGCAGCGCGCGCACGCCTTGACCACCCGGAAGTCGACGTCGCCCATCCGCAGCTGTCCCCACTCGTCCTCGGCGTGCGGTCCGCAGCCGACGACCACTATGTTGGGCCGGAAACGGTCGATCGGCACCGGCAGCGCGAGGCGACGGTTGAGCCCGTCGAGGGAGGCCTCGGACAGCAGCAGGAAGGGGTACGCATCAGCGAACGACACGCGGTCGCCCGGCTGGGCCGACGGCGTCCCGAGCGGGCGCGCGTCGTCGCCGGCCAACCGCACGAGCCGCGCCGTCACGCCGAGGAGCTCGCTGAACCAAGCCGCCGCCCGGCCTTCGTCGACGGCTTCGCACTCGTCGTTCCAGACCCTCACCCGCGCAACGACACTCACGT
>DATIVB010000429.1:0-9747 GCA_035466375.1 Chondromyces sp. | reverse complement strand
GCGGCGCCGAGCCGGCGCACGGTGGCCTCGTCGAGCGGGGGCTCGAAGGCGCGGCCGCGGATGCCGTCGGTTCCGAAGAGCGTGTTCATCAGTGCGTGAAGTCCCGTGCCGGCTCCAGGTGGGCTGGCGCCGCGACCCGCGGCCCGGCATCCGACGAGAATCCCATGCGGCGGGGCCCGGCGTCAACCGTTGCGTGCCGGGCGGTCCTCTCCGGGCGCCTCGTCGAGCTCCGGTTCCGGCGCGATGTCGATGATCACCTGGATCGGCCCGGCGCCGAGGGCGCGGAGCAGAGGATCGGGCAGCACCGGCTGCACGATCGTCTCGATGGGCCCGGCCGCGCCCTCGATCGAGATCGGGGTGGTGCCCAGGAACTCGAGCGCGAGCAGCAGGCTCTCCGGCCCCTGAATGGTGTACTGCGGCGGCACCACCCGGACTGCGACGATGACGAAGCCCGGCGCGGGCTCACCCTCGATGGCCGGTTGCACCGGCACCACCCGCGTCTCCTGGCGCTCGAGCTCGAGGGTGATGGCCGGGGGATCGATGCTCACGACCTCGACCTCGGGCGGCAGCGGCACGTCGCGCTCATTGATCGGGAAGGAGTTGAGGCCGGGCCGGGCCTCCGAGAGGTCGAGCAGGACCTCGGGCGGGCTGGCCGAGTCGAGGGCCCGCGCCAGCGGGCCGCGGAGCTGCAGCGCGACGGTGTCCGGCACGGCCGACGTGAGCATGAGGTCGCGCGGGATGTTGACCAGGGTCAGGCGCGCCTTGACGCCGCGCACCGAGATGTTCTCGCTGCGCTGGGCGGCGAGCGCGTACCAGAGGAGGAAGGCGGAGACGAGGGCCACCAGGAACTGCATCGGGTGACGTGGGCGGAGGCTCATGCGCCGGCCTCCTCGAAGGCGTGCAGCTGGAACAGGTGCTCGGCGAGGGCGTTGCGCAGCGTCGACTCGTCGAGCGGCCGCAGCAGCTGGCCTTCGACCGCGAGCGAGATCGTGCCGGTCTCCTCGGAGACGACGATGACCAGGGCGTCGGTCTCCTCGGACATGCCGATGGCGGCGCGGTGGCGGGTGCCGAGCTCGGTCGACAGCTCGTGGCTGGTGGTGAGCGGCAGGAAGCACGATGCGGCCACGATTCGCTCGCCGCGCAGGATGACGGCGCCGTCGTGGAGCGGGGTGCCGGGGATGAAGATGTTGAGCATCAGGTCGTAGGAGAAGGTCGCCTCGAGCGGGATCCCGGTGTCCGACCACGCCACCAGCGAGTCGCGCCGCTCGATCGCGATCAGGGCGCCGATGCGCCGCGAGGCGAGCGCCTGCACGGCCAGCGACAGCTCGTTGAGCATGATCGGACCCTCGTCAGGGCCGCGGCCCCCCCAGCGCAGAAAGGCGGTCGAGCCGAAGGCCGCCAGCATGCGCCGGATCTCCTGCTGGAAGAGCACGATGATGGCGATCGGCAGGAACACCAGCAGCTTCGAGAGGATGGTCGAGAGGGTGATCAGCTTGAGGGCGGAGGCGGCCAGGTAGAGCGCGAGGATGATGAGCAGGCCCCACAGCATCTGCATCGCGCGGGTGCCCTTGAGGAGCACCAGCAGGCCGTAGATCAGCAGCGCCACCGTCAGGATGTCGATGAGGTCGGGGATCGTGACCTGGAGGTCGGTGAGCTCGCGCAGCAGGCCGAGCAGCCAGTTCATGCCGAAGCCTCGCTGACGCGGACGGCGATCTCCAGGAACTGCACCGCGGCCGCCGGGTCGTGGACCCTGACGACGGCGCGCTCGAGGGCGACCGCGGGGATCAGCGCGCCGAGGGTGCCGGGCAGGCGCGACCCGAGGGGCGCGCCGGTGAGCCGGCCGATGAAGGCCTTGTTGGACGGGCCGATCACGACCGGGTGGCCGTGCGCCGCGAGATCGGGCAACGCCGCCAAAAGGGCGAGGTTGCCGTCGTCGTCCTTGCCGAAGCCGATGCCCGGGTCGAGCCACACCCGGTCCCGCGCAATGCCCGCCGCGACGGCGGCACCGGCGCGCTCGAGCAGCCGTTCATGGACCTCGGCGACCACGTGGCGGTAGGCGAGGTCGAGCTGCATCGTGCGCGGCGTGCCCCGCATGTGCATCAGCACCACCCCGGCCCCCTGGGCGGCGATCAGCTCCAGCATGCCCGGAGCGTCTGCCGCGGTGACGTCGTTGACCAGGTCGGCGCCGGCCGCGAGCGCGGCGGCCGCGACCTCGGGTTTGGAGGTGTCGACGGACAGCACGGCGTCAGGGCGGCGTCGCCGCAGCGCCTCGATCACCGGCAGGACCCGGCGCGACTCCTCGCCGGCGTCCACCGGGGAGGCGCCGGGCCGTGTGGACTCGCCGCCGACGTCGATGATCAGGGCGCCGTCGGCGAGCATCTCCTCGCCGCGGCGGACGGCCTCGTCGGCGTCGGCGTAGCTTCCGCCGTCGGAGAAGGAGTCGGGCGTGCAGTTCACAATTCCCATCACGACCGGCCGCTGTCGCGGCCAGAGCTTGTCGAGACGGTGCGACTGACGCCCGGGGCCTTGCCTCACGCCGGTTCCGCCACCTTTCTTTCGGCCCGCGCCTTCCTGCGCTTGATGTCCTCGACGTCGACGTCCGAGTGCTGGTCGATGAGCTCGTAGATCCTGGTGCCGTCGAGCACCTCGTGCTCGAGCAGTGCGCGCGCGATCGCCTCCAGGGCGTCGCGGTGGGTCTCGAGGAGGCTGTGGGCGCTCTCGTAAGCGGCCGAGATGAAGCGGCGGATCTCCTCGTCGATCTGCACCGCCGTCGCCTCGGAGTAATCCTGGTGGCGGGCGAACTCCTTGCCGAGGAAGATCGACTCCTCGCGCTTGCCGAAGGTGAGCGGGCCCATGAGCTTGCTCATGCCCCACTCGCACACCATCTTGCGGGCGAGCTCGGTGGCGCGCTCGAGGTCGTTGCCGGCGCCGGTCGTCATGTGCTCCGGACCGAAGACGAGCTCCTCGGCCAGGCGGCCTCCCATGAGGACCTTGAGGTTGGCCTCGAGGTAGGAGAGCGGGTAGGTGTAGCGGTCCTCGAGCGGCAGCTGCTGGGTGAGCCCGAGAGCCATGCCGCGCGGAATGATGGTGACCTTGTGCAGCGGGTCGGCTTCGGGGACCAGCACCGCGATCAGCGCGTGCCCCGCCTCGTGGTAGGCGGTGAGCCGTTTCTCCTCCTCCGACATCACCAACGAGCGGCGCTCGGAGCCCATCATCACCTTGTCCTTGGCGAACTCGAAGTCCGCCATGTCGACCTTCATCTTGTTGTAGCGCGCGGCGCGGAGGGCCGCCTCGTTGACGAGGTTGGCGATGTCGGCGCCCGAGAAGCCGGGCGTGGAGCGGGCGATCAGCGCCATCTCGACGTCGGAGGCGAGCGGGATCTGGGAGGTGTGCACCTTGAGGATGCCCTCACGCCCCTTGACGTCGGGAGGGTTGACGACGATGCGGCGGTCGAAGCGGCCGGGTCGCAGCAGCGCCGGGTCGAGCACGTCGGGGCGGTTGGTGGCCGAGATCAGGATCACGCCGTCGTTCGACTCGAATCCGTCCATCTCCACCAGCAGCTGGTTGAGCGTCTGCTCGCGCTCGTCGTGACCGCCGCCGAGACCGGCGCCGCGGTGCCGCCCGACGGCGTCGATCTCGTCGATGAAGACGATGCAGGGGGCGTTCTTCTTGCCCTGCTCGAACAGGTCGCGGACACGCGAAGCGCCGACGCCGACGAACATCTCGACGAAGTCGGAGCCGGAGATCGAGAAGAAGGGTACGCCCGCCTCGCCGGCGACCGCCTTGGCGAGCAGGGTCTTGCCGGTCCCCGGCGAGCCCATGAGGAGCACGCCCTTGGGGATCTTGCCGCCGAGGCGCGTGAACTTCTTCGGGTCCTTGAGGAACTCGATGATCTCCTCGAGCTCCTCCTTGGCTTCGTTGACCCCCGCGACGTCGGCAAAGGTGACCTTCTTCTGGTCGGGGTTCAAAAGCCGCGCCTTCGATTTGCCGAACGACATCGCCTTGGTGCCGCCGGCCTGCATCTGGCGGAAGAAGACGAACCACAGGCCGACCAGGATGAGCAGCGGCGCCCACCCCAGCAGAGCGGTCAGCATCCTTCCGTCGGAAGGCTTTTCCACCTTGATCTCGACCTTCTGCTCGCGGAGGTCCGCGATGAGGTCGTCGTAGCCGGGGTTGTACGTGTGAAGGTCGTACCGGGGAGCGGTCGCCGACTCCTCGGCGGCCCCGGTCGAGCGGACGAAGATCTCCTCGCCCTTGATGAGAACGCGCGAGACCTCGCCGCCGGCGACCCGGTCGAGAAACTCGGAGAAGGCGATCTCGCGGCTCGTCGTCGAGTAACCGCGCAGGACCTGCAGGATCAGCAGCACGCCGACCAGGATGACGACCCACATGAGCACGGTGCGAACGGTCTGATTCACGCTAACGAGCCCTCCAGCGCCCGCCCTCGGGCGGTGCCCCTGGTGAAACCGCGTCCGCCGACGGTATTGTTCCCCGCGGTTTGGATCTCAGGCCTCATCCAGGATGCAGAGATCTGGTCGATTCGTGTGCTCTCCATGACCCGGGCCGAGACCGTAGCCGACCAGGAAGCCGTCGGGCGTGTCGTTGAAGACGGAGTACCGCGCCGTGAGGTTGACACTGCGCAGCTGCGGCTTGTCCACCAGGGCCACGACCTCGATTGTGGCGGGGTTCTGCTGGCTGAGGTGGGTGATGAGGTAGTTCTCCGTCACGCCGGAGTGGAGGACGTCCTTGAGGATCAGCACGTGCTTGCCCGACACGTCGACCTGGGTCGCGAAGGTCAGGCTGACCACCTCGCCGTGCGCGCCGGTCGACGAGGTCACGCTGACGAACTCATAGTCGACGGGACGCGGGATGAAGCGGGCGAGGTCGGCGAGGAAGAACGCCGCGCCCTTGAGCATCCCGACGAGCACGAGCTGCCGGTCCTGATAGGTGGCCGCGATGGCGTCCGCCATCTCCTTGACGCGGGCATTGATCTCGTCGGCGCTATACAGCACGCGAAGCTCGCTCACGGCGCATCACCTCCACCACATGGCTTCCCCCGGCTGCAATTTCCGGGTCCTGCCACAGTCCTGGAATCCAGAGAATTCTATCACCTTCGCAGCATACGGGCCATGCCGGCCGAAGGTGTCTCGGCATCGCGCGGGCCAGCATCGTGCGCACCCGGACGGTCGCGTTTTCCAGACGCACCGCGTCGTCGTCGCGGGCGGAGCGGACGACCAGCCGCGCCGCGGACGGGGGGCGGAAGCTCCACCGTGGGGGCTCGGCCGGATCGCCCTCCGCGGCCAGCCGGATGCGCCAGCCCTGCAGGGGAAGATCGAGGCTGCAGCCCGGGGCGAGCTCGAGGGCGAAGGGCCCCGGCGTCTCCGGCGGCTCGAGCCACAGCCGTCCGCGGGCCAGCCGCAGCCGCCAGCGCCGGCCGAGCGTCACCGCCCGGGGCTCGCCCGCCGCGACCAGGGTTTCGAAGAGCTCGCCCTGGCGTCGCGTCACGCGCTCGAGCCCGAGCCGGGCGGCCTGCGCGTGCAGCCAGCGCCACCGCACCGCCGCCGGGAGCTCGGCCACCGCGCGCAGCGGGATCCCACCGTCGGGCTCCCAGGGATCGATCCATTGCGCGCGCGCCGAGAGCTCGGCTGCAAACGCCCGCTCGTCGGCCGCCAGGGTGGCGGCGAGGTGGACCAGGTGGCCCCGAAGGCCGGGGCTCGCCGCCTCCAGCTGCGGCAGCAGCAGGTGGCGGACGCGGTTGCGCAGATGCTGCGGGTCGCGGTTGGAGCTGTCGTCGCGCCAGCCGAGGCCCCGCCCGCGAAGCCAGTCCAGGATCTCCCGCCGACCCCACGGCAGCAGGGGGCGGACGATGCCGGCGGCGGTGGCTTCGGCGATCCCGGCCAGCGCCCGCGGCCCGCCGCCGCGCAGCAGCTGGACCAGCACGCCCTCGGCGACGTCGTCCCGGTGGTGGCCGGTGGCAACGGCGATGCAGCCACGGGCCTGCTTGAGATCCAGCAGTGCGCGGTAGCGGAGCCGCCGCCATGTGCCCTCACGGCCCGCGTCCAGGGCCGCGCCCGGGTCGAGCCTCAGGAGGTGGAACGGGACCCCCAGCTCGACGCACAGCCGCTCGCAGAAGGCCGCGTCCTCGTCGGCCTCGGCGCCGCGCACCCCGTGGTGGACGTGCGCCGCCTCGAGCCGGAGCGAGAGGCCCTCGTGGCGCAGCAGGTGGAGCAGGGCGACCGAGTCGGCGCCGCCGGACAGCGCCACCAGCACCCGCTGCCCCACGAGGCCCGGGTGGGTGGCTCGGAAGTGCTCGGCGAACGCGGCCGGGTTCATGGGCTTCATCACCAATTCAGGCCCGTGGGCCCGCCGCGGGCCCACGGGCCTGAATTGGTGGCGGTGGGTGGAATTGAACCACCGACACAGGGCTTATGAGACCCCTGCTCTACCTCTGAGCTACACCGCCCGGCCCAGCACTATACCCGCAGAGGGGCATCGAGTCCACCGCGGCCGAGGGCCGATCGCGCTATACTGTGCGGTATGGCGATGGAGGTTCAGGAGGAGATGGTTGCCTGCTCGCTGTGCGGCCTCGAGGTGCCGCAGAGCGAGGTCCAGGAGTGCTTCATCTGCCACGTCCTCTACTGCCAGTACTGCGGTCTCGCCGCCTACGGCCACAGCTTCTGCTCCAAGCGCTGCCGGGGGTTCTTCTTCTGGGGTGACGGCGACCACGACCACGACGAGATGGGCACCTGAAGCCGATGGGCCGGCGGCTCGACGAGCTGATGGAAAGGGCAACCGCGCTGCCGGGGCTCAGGGCCTCGTCAGGGCGCGTGCTGGTGGCGCAGAAGGCCGAGGGCCCGCGGGTCTATGACATCGACAACGGCGGCTACATCGACTACATCGGAGCCGGCGGTGCGACCATCGTCGGCTTCGCCAACCAGTTCGTGCTCGACGCGGTGCGCAAGGTCCTGCAGGGCGGCGTCCCGGAGGGCTTCCACGTTCCGCACGAAATCGAGCTCGCGCACACCCTCGAGCAGTTCCTGCCGTGGGTGAAGAGCTGGTGGTTCTGCCGCAGTCAGGACGAGGCCTTCCGCGGCGTCCTCCACTGGGCCCGGGAGACCACCGGCAAACGCCGCTTCCTGGTCCTCGACGGCAGCTCGCCGCTGCGGCTGGGCGCGCCCGCCGAGCTCGGCATCGACCCGGCCAACCCGATCCGCGAGGTGCGCGGCTGGGACGTGGCGAAGATCATCGCCGCGATCACCAGCGGCTCGCCGAAGCTGGCGGGCCTGATCATCGACCCCCTGATGGGGCGCTTCGGAGTCGTCCCGGCCCCGGATGGCGCGCTCGCCGAGGTCACCGAGGCCTGCCGCGACAACGGGGTGATGCTGATCATGGACGAGAGGGTGTCCGGATTCCGGGTGCACCGCGGAGGGGTCGCGGCCGTGGCCGGAATCGTCCCCGACGTCGGCGTCTACGGTGCAGCGCTGGGCGGCGGGTTCCCGATCGGAGTCGTGGCCTTCCGCGAACCGCAGGCCTCGCAGCCCGGCTCGAGCGCGGTGCACGCGCCGCACCCGGTGGCCCTCGCGGCCTCGGAGGCGGTGCTGTCGATCCTCAAGAACGACGCGGTCTACGAGCGGCTCGAGGAGCGGACGGAGCAGCTCGCGAGCGGGCTCCTGGCGGCGGCCGCCCGCTCCTCGACGCAGATGGTCATCAACCGTGTGGGGTCGGTCTTCGCCCTCTACCTCAGCTCCCGGCCGGTGGCGGACCGGGCGGGCTTCGAGGCCGCCGACGGCGACGGCTACCGGAGGCTCGCCTCGGCGCTGCGGGACGGCGGCATCCTGTTCCCGCCCGAACCGGGCAGGGCAGCCTTCGTCTCGAGCTCGCACGGCGCCAAGGACATCGACGAGACCGTTGCCGCCTGCGAGCGGGCACTGCAGGGCCTCCCGCAGGAGGACCGCGGCTGAGTGATGGCTCCAGCGCCGGTGTACGAACCCGATTCCGAGCGGCGTGAGGCCACCTACCTGGTGGGACTGGTGCTGCCGGGCTCGCGGCGCGCCGTGGTCGAGGAGCACCTCGACGAGCTCGAGCGGCTGGTGGGCACCGCCGGCGGCTCGGTGATCGGCCGCAGCCTGCAGGAGCGCCAGCGCCCCGACCCGGCGACTCTGATCGGCAGCGGTTTCCTCGAGCAGCTCGCCGAGCGCTGCGAGGAGGCGAGCGTCGAAGCACTGGTCTTCGACGAAGACCTGACCGCCTCGCAGGTGCGCAACATCGAGCGTGCGGTGCCGAAGACCACCAAGGTGCTGGACCGCGCGGCGGTGATCCTCGACATCTTTGCGCAGCACGCGCGCAGCCGCGAGGCGCAGACCCAGGTCGAGCTCGCCCAGCTGAGCTACCTGCTGCCGCGCCTGACGCGGCGCTGGCGCCACCTCTCGCGGCAGGCCGGAGGCATCGGCACCCGCGGCGTCGGCGAGACCCAGCTCGAGATCGACCGGCGGCTGATCAATCGGCGCATGGCCCAGCTCAAGAGCAAGCTGGAGGTCATCGAGCGCGACCGCCGCCTGCGTCGCGAACGGCGCAGCGGGCTGCCGACGGTCGCCCTGGTGGGATACACCAATGCCGGTAAGTCGTCGCTCTTCCGGCGCCTGTCGGGCGCCGACGTGCTGGTGGAGGACCGCCTCTTCGCGACCCTCGACCCGCGCGCCCGTCGCGTCGGCCTGGGCGAGGACCTGATGGCGGTGCTCACCGACACCGTCGGTTTCATCCGCAAGCTGCCCCACGACCTGGTGGCGCCCTTCCGCTCGACCCTCGAGGAAACGGCGGTCGCGGACCTGGTGCTGCACGTGGTCGACGCATCGCACACGGCGTGGGAGGACCACATCCGGGTCGGTGACGAGGTGCTCGAGGACCTCGGCGTGGACCGGGAGCGGGTCGTGGTGGTGCTCAACAAGATCGACCTCGTGGTACCTGCCCGGCCGCCCGCCGGCGCCCGCAGCGCGGGCGTGACGGCGGTGTCGGCGGTCAGCGGCGAGGGCGTCGACGCCCTCAAGATCGCGATCCGCACCGCGCTGCTGTCGGCGCCCGACGTGGCGATCCTCAGGGTGCCGCTGGAGGAGACCGAGCTCGTGCAGCGGGCCGTCGCCCTCCCCCATCAGCTCGCCCGCCGCTTCGAGGAGGGCGCGGTGCAGCTGGCGATGCGGGTCGACGGACGCGCGCTGCGCGACAATGGGCTCGAGTCCTATCGTATCCGGCAGTGGGAGAGCCGGACCGGCAACGGGGGGATGTGATGCCGATCTACGAGTTTCTCTGTGCGGCCTGCAACCGCATCTACAGCTTCCACTCCTTCAAGGTGGCACCCGACAAGTTACCCGCGTGCCCAAAATGTCGCGCCACCGACCTCAGGCGGGTGCCGTCCCGCTTCGGCGTCACCGCCAAGAAGGGCTCGGGCGGGGCGGCGGGCGGTGAGGGGCCCGAGGGGGACGACCCGCGGATGGAGCGCGAGATGATGCGCTTCGCCGCCGAGCTCGAGAACATGGACGAGAACGACCCGCGCGCGATGGCGGCCGCGGTGCGCCGGATGACCGAGATCGCCGGCGAGCCCGTCACCCCGGCGATGGAGGAGATGATCCGCCGCCTCGAGGCCGGTGAGGACCCCGAGAAGGTCGAGGAAGAGATGGGCGACGCCATCGAGGAGGAGATGGGGGAGGAGGGCGGCGGCGGCTTCGGCGGCGCGATGCCGACCCGGGACGACGG
>DATIVB010000428.1:0-2014 GCA_035466375.1 Chondromyces sp. | reverse complement strand
CCTCTCACCCGCACGATCAGCCCGTCGAACGCCGAGAGGTCGCGCCGCTCGGGGCGCGACCGCACCGAGGCGAAGCCGCCGTTGTTGTCGAAGGAGACCGTTCCTCGGAAGGAGGCGATGCCGTCCTCCACCGTCATGTCGCTCGAGGAGACGCCGCCCATCACCGCGTCGTCGATGCTCGGCCACCCTTCGGCCCCGCGTGTGAAGTCCACGATCATCATCGGCTCCTCAGCGCGTCCGGTCACTGCCGTGACGGCGCTCGCCCAGCATAGCGCCGCGACGACGAGCTGCCTCGCTCCCACCGGCTCACCGTCCGTCCGTCGCTCGCGGGCGCAGCAGGGTGTGGGCGACGAACCACTCGCCGCCGCCGCGGTAGCGGAAGAGCTCCGAGCAGGCCATGAAGAACATCCGCCAGCGCGCGAACCAGCGCTCAGCGTCAGCGCCGTAGGTGGCTCGAAACAGCGGCAGCAGGGCGTCGCGGTGAGCGTCCATGCGCTCGAGCCAGGCTTCGAGAGTACGGCTGTAGTGGAGCCCGCCGACCCGCCACTGCTCGGTCACCTCGAAATCGCGGTCGAAGCGCCGCGGCAGGTCCTCCGACGGCATGATGCCGCCGGTGAAGAAGTTGCGCGCCATCCAGTCGGCCGGGCCCTCGTCGCTGTAGAAGTAGGCGTGGCGGCGGTGGCAGAAGACGTGCATGAAGAAGCGCCCGTCCGGTTCGAGCCACGAGGCGACCCGTGCGAACAGCGCTTCCCAGTTCCGCATGTGCTCGAACATCTCCACCGACAGCACGCGGTCGAAGCGGCGCTCGGTCGCGAACTGGTTCATGTCCGCGGTCAGGACCTCGAGCCTCTCGATCCCATCGGCGGCGCAGCGCTCGCGGATGAACTCGGCCTGGGTGCGGGAGTTCGAGACCGCGAGCACCCGGCAGCGCGGATACCTGGTCGCGATCCAGCGCGACAGCGACCCCCAGCCGCACCCGAGATCGAGCACCGACATCCCGTCGACGAGCCCGGCCCGCTCGCAGCTGAGCTCGAGCATCCGCTGCTCGGACTCGGCGAGGTCCTCGACCCCGGCGGGCCAGATGCCGGACGAGTACTTGAGCCAGGGTCCGAGCACGGTGGCGAAGAATGCCGCCGGCAGCTCGTAGTGCTGTTCGTTGGCGGCGTCGGTGGCCACCGCGATGGGCTCCGTGCGCATCTCGTCGACGAACGCCTGCAGCCGTCGCTCGGCCGAGTCCTCGTCCTTCGCCCTCTCGGAGCGCAGACGGGCGCCCAGCACCCGGCGCATCCCGGCCCGAACCAGGACATCGGGAAGGAGTCGGCGCTCCGCGAGCTCGATGGCCCAGTTCACAGGCGTCCGTGATCCGGACTTTCCGCGTCCGGAGCCTGGCGGCCGCGCACGGCGTCACCGATTCGGCTCAGCTGGAGCTGGGCATTGCCGATCTGGCGCTGTCGGAACGCCGCCTCGCAGCTTGCGAGGTAGAAGTCCCACAGGCGCACGAAGCGGTCGTCGAAGCCGAGCGCGCGCACCGCGTCGACCTTCATCCAGAAGCGGCGGCGCCAATGGCGCAGGGTCGTGGCGTAGTGGTCGCCGACGTTCTCCATTCGATCGATGACGAAGCCGCTGCGTCTCGCCATGGCGGCCTGGAGGGCCCCCAGCGACGGCAGGTGGCCGCCGGGGAAGATGTACTTGCGAATCCAGTCGGTGCCTCGGCGGTAACGGTCGTAGACCCGGTCGGGGATGGTGATGGTCTGCAGCGCGACCCGGCCCCCCGGACGCAGCACGCGGTCGCAGGCTGCGAAGAAGTCGTCGAGGTAGCGGTGGCCCACCGCCTCCAGCATCTCGATGGACACGACCGCGTCGTATCGGCCCCCGACGTCGCGGTAGTCGACGATCCGGATCTCGACCCGATCGCCGAGGCCCCGCGCCTCGAGGCGGCGGCGCGCGTACCGGGCCTGCTCCTCGGACAGGGTGATACCGGTGACCCGGCAGCCCAGCTCGCCCGCAGCGTACT
>DATIVB010000427.1:0-1607 GCA_035466375.1 Chondromyces sp. | reverse complement strand
AGAACGTTCGAGCCCGGAGCGGGCTTCAGGGCGTCGGGATGACGCCCGGACGGCCGGGACAACCTCGCCCACCCACCCGGCAGCCGAGACGGCTGCCCCACAATACCCACCCCGCGCGGTGCCGCTTTGTGGGGCACGCGTCTCGCGTGCCGGATGGGCGGACGGCATATCCGGAATCGACCTAAGGGCGGGCCGGCAACGTTTAAACGTTCAACGTTCGAACGACGGGCGCGGGTGGGCGGGAATTCCTAATTCCTAATTCCGAATTTTTTTGCGTGGCCATCTCTCGGGTCTCCCGATGAATCGAACGTTCAAACGTTCAAATCCTCAACAATTGCCGAAGATCTGCGAAAACCGATATGCCGTGGTCTCGGCTGCGGTACCATGCAGCTGCCGGGCGCTGGCGGCCGCCGCCGGATCGCAGTGCCGGCAGGGAGGTGTTCGAGCCATGGATGTCGTCCTCCTGTCCCGCCTGCAGTTCGCCCTCACGATCGCCTTCCACTACATCTTTCCGCCGCTTGCCATCGGTATGAGCGTGGTCATGGTCTACCTCGAGGCGCAGCACCTGCGCACCGGCGACCCGCTGTACGAGAAGGCGGCCAAGTTCTGGACCAACATCTTCGCCCTGAACTTCGCCATCGGCGTCGCCTCGGGCATCGTCATGGAGTTCCAGTTCGGCACCAACTGGGCGGCCTACTCGCGATTCGTGGGCGACGTCTTCGGCTCGGCGCTGGCCGCCGAGGGGATCTTCGCCTTCTTCCTCGAGTCGGGCTTCCTGGCCCTGCTGGTCTTCGGCTGGGACCGGGTGTCGGCGAAGATGCACTTCTTCGCGACGACGATGGTCTGTCTGGGCTCGATCTTCTCGTCCATCTGGATCGTGGTCGCCAACAGCTGGCAGCAGACCCCGGCCGGCCACCACGTGGTGCAGATGGTGCGGAACGGCGAGCCGCTGTTCCTGAACGGGGAGCCGGTGATGCGGGCCGAGATCGTCGACTTCTGGGCGCTGGTTTTCAACCCGTCCACCGTGCACCGGCTGGTGCACGTGTGGATCGGCGCCTTCATCATGGGCACCTTCTTCGTGATGTCGATCTCGGCCTGGTACCTCCTCAAGCACAAGCACGAGGACTTCGCGAAGAAGTCCTTCACCGGCGCCCTGATTTTTGCCACCATCGCGTCGCTGGCGGCGCTCGTGTCGGGCCACCTCCAGGCCAACAGCGTGTACCAGTACCAGCCGGCGAAGCTCGCCGCCTTCGAGGGGCACTACGAAACCGGCCCGGCCGACATGAGCCTCTTCGGGCTGCCCGATGACGAGGCCGAGAGGATCCGCTTCAACATCACGATCCCGGGCGGTTTGAGCTTCCTGATTCACGAGGACTTCGACGAGCCGGTCGTCGGCCTCGACCGCTTCCGCCCCGAGGACCGGCCGCCGATCATCATCACCTTTGCCAGCTACCACATCATGATCACGCTCGGCATGGCCTTCATCGGGCTGACGCTGCTGGCCAGCTTCCTGCACTGGCGCGGCACGCTCTATGAGCAGCGTTGGCTGCTGTGGATCTTCGTCTTCGCGGTGCTCGGGCCGCTCGCCGCCAACCAGCTCGGTTGGG
>DATIVB010000426.1:0-1974 GCA_035466375.1 Chondromyces sp. | reverse complement strand
GGGCGGTCCCCTGCCCCTGGAACCGCAGATCTCCAGCTTCGGCGCCGAGTGGAACCCGCGCACCGGCCCGCAGAACGAGCTCTTCTTCTGCCGCGAGGACCGGCAGCTGGTCTTCAAGGGCGGGCGGGTGCAGGCCCTCCGCCTCCCGGGGCCGCACCGCATCGCGTTCAACCAGGCCGCACCCACCGCCGACGGCGCCTGGGTGTTCCTGTGCTCGCCCAGGTTGCGGCCCTTGATGCACGACTACGACATCTACGTCGCGGCACTCGGCGCCGACATGCAGCTCGGCGCGCCGGTGCCGGTGGACGACTGGCGGCCGTAGGAGACGTTGAAACGTTAGAACGTTGGAACGTTAGAACGTTAGAACGTTCGGCTCATCGGGGGGTTCGTGAGATGGGCAATGGTCGATTTCGAATTTCGAATTTCGAATTTCCGCCCACCCAAACGAATCACCACCAAGACACCAAGACACCAAGGCACCAAGATGTTCACGAAGAAAATTCTTGGTGTCTTTGTGGTTGCGACGGTTCGCGCTGACGCCTCGAAAGGCGACGGTGTTTGGTCATTGTTCGATTCGGCGTGACCATGCCGTGGTCGCGCCGCCTGCTCGCTGCCACGGACGCGGCCCTCGGACACTGAAACTGTCACTGAAACTGCCACTGAGGCTGTCACTGTCATCTGCCACTGTCACTGATGCTGAATCCGGGCACGGAGACGGGCACGGGTACCACCCAATGCCTCCATCCCATGCAATTCCGGATGAGCCAAACGTTCTAACGTGGAACGTTTGAACGTTCTAACGATCCCCCCGCGGCCAGGGCAGGCGGTGGCGGTTGCGGGCGACGAGGCGGTAGAGGGGCTCGCCGAGCCAGCGCAGCGGCGGCAGGCCGGTGAGGACGGCCAGCCAGCGCCAGCCGGGAAGCGAGCCCATGATGAGCCGCCAGGCCTCGAAACCGCGGAGCATCCGGCCGTCGGCGCCCCGCACCCACATGGAGCTCTCGTGCGCGTCACGGCTCACCGGCAGCTGTCCGGCGTCGGCGGCGCGGAAGTCGCGGAACTGCATCCTACCGTCGGGGTCGCGCAGCTCGCACCAGGCCTGCGAGGCGCGGCACACGCCGCACTCGCCGTCCATCCAGACCTCGAGGGTTTGCGAAGAGGAGTGCGGTGCGTCGTGCATCACAGGAGGCAACCTTCGGGGCGGGCCTTGACATTCCTTTAGAAGTTTCTAAAATAGCGATATGTCGATTTCGATGCGATGCTCGAACCAGGACAGTGCAGCATGAGTGCCGCGAGGCTGGATTGCGTGTCCCCGGACCGCACGCCGGAGGAGCTGGTCTCGCTGCGCGAGCGGCTGGCTGCCGAGGAGCGCCGGCTGCGGAAGATCTCCGAGCACTTCGCCCTGCTCGCGGGCGAGACCCGGCTCAAGATCATCCACCTCCTCGGCGCGACCGGCGAGCTCTGCGTGTGCGACCTGGCGACCGTCCTCGAGATGACACCGGCCGCGGTGTCGCAGCACCTCAGCCGCCTGCGGTCGGGGCGTCTGGTGGTGTCGCGGCGCGACGGGATGACCATCTACTATCGCCTCGCGGACGAGGCGGCCGGCGAGCTGCTCGCCCCCGTCTTCGGCTGCGGTGAACCGCGAAAGGAGTGATCGATGCGACGTGCTGCGCGTTTCCTGATCCTGTCCGTGGTGTTCGCAGGCCTCGCGGTCGTTGCGACGGCCGGCGGCCGGCCCGACACGGTGCGCACGGTTTTCACCGTCGAGGGCATGCACTGCGATGGCTGCTCTTCGACCATCACCGCGACCCTCGAGCGCCTGGACGGTGTCACCGAGGCGTCGGCCGACCACGAGAAGGGCCTCGCCACGGCCGTGTACCATCCGAAGACCGTCGCCGCCGAGGACCTCGAGGCCGCGATCGAGAAGCTCGGCTACACGGTCACCGCGATGCGCACCGAGGTGGTGGAAGAGTAGAA
>DATIVB010000425.1:0-12600 GCA_035466375.1 Chondromyces sp. | reverse complement strand
TTGGGGAAGATGCTGGTGGCGCGGTCGATGATCGCCACGTGGCCGACGTGGAAGGGGTCGAAGGACCCCGGGTAGACCGCGACCGGAGCGTGCTGCTGCATCACGCGGATTGTACCGGAGAATCCGCTCAACGTTTGAACGTTAGAACGTTGGAACGTTAGAACGTTGCCGCCCACCCAACCCTGTGGACCCGGGTGTGAGGGGAAACGTTCAACGTTCAGACTCTTCAGCCCATCCGACCCGGCAGACCTCGGGAGGGCGGGGGAACGTTCAACGTTCTAACGTGAAACGTTCAAACGACGTGTCGAACCAAAGTCGTACCATCTTCACTCTTCCGTCGCGCCGGCGGTCGCCTTGTTGTGCTGCCGGTCGACCACCCTCACCACCACCAGATGGCGGCCCGGCTCGGCCGCGAAGCGGAAGCGCTCCTCGCGGCCGTCGAGGAGGCCGTCCTCCGGCGCCAGCGACTCCCAGTTCGCTCCGTTGCGCGACCACTCGGCGCGCACGATCGGGCTCGAGGCGTCCCTCGCCACGGCCACCCAGGAGTCCCCCTCGCGCTCGAGCCGCAGCGAGGGCGGCGAGTTGTCGACCGTGAACCAACGACTGCTGCGACTGGTCTCCAGCGCCCCCTCCGGGTTGTCGGGCAGGTCCGACGCGGTCAGGCGGAAGCGGTAGCTGCCGTCGGGGACGGCGCCGGTGTCGACCCCGATCTGGGTGCCGGTGAGGCGCTCCCGCACGGGCAGCCGGAAGCCGTCGCGGGACTCGAGCTCGAGGACGAAGCGCAGGGCGTCGTTGTTGGGATCGGAGGCCTCCCAGCTCACCGTCCGGTAGCCGGTGCGGTAGAACTTCCTGCCCTTGGTCGAGCCGTTGTTCCTGGCCTCGCTCTCGTCGATCACGGTGAAGATGCCGGCGAGGTCGGGGCTGACCGCCTCGATCACCGGCCCCGAGCTCGGCGGCGCGGCGAGGAAGATCACCCCCGGCTCCTCGACGGTGAGCGAGGCGATGCGCGGCGGCAGATTGAGCTCGACAGCCGCCACCTCGACCCGCTCGACCGCCGCCGGGTCGCCGGGCGTCGCGGGCAGCTCGAGCTCCCACTGCACCGCGCGTGACGGGGGCAGCGGCACCATCCCGGCCGCCGCCGGCAGCCACTCGCTCCACTCCAGCCAGGTGTCGTCCGGCTGCGCGGAGATTCCGGACCGGAAGCGGATGCGCGCCCCGTCGACCGACGGCTCGACGCGGAACTCGCCGAGCTGCACCGGCTGCTCGAACTGGCGCGGCGCCGAGCGGAAGCTCCCCCGCCGGTCGGGACCGCGGTCGCGCCACAGGACGCCGCCCGGCCCCTGGGTGAGCAGCGCCTCGCCGCCCCCGACGATCCCCACCACCTGCACTGCGTCGACGGTCGCCAGCCGGGTGCCGCCGTCGGCGACGAATCGCCACAGCTCGCCCTCCCAGCCGGTGCCGACCAACAGGCCCTCGCCGTCCCACGCGACGGCCGACGCCACCTCCTTGGTGAAGCGGTGGACGCTGATCAGCCCGCCCTGGGGAGTCAGCCGAAGGATCTCCGAGGTCGCGGTGGTGCCGTTGACCTTGGGCAGCTTGAGGTCGGCGCCGGCGCTCACCTTGGCTTCCGCCTCATTGTCGTCCTGGTCGCCGGACGAGTCACCGGCGGCAGGTGCGGTGCTGACCGGCTCCCCCACCAGGGCCGCTGCCCACACTGCGCCGCCGCCGGCCGCGAGGTCCGAGATCTCGGTGAACGGGCTGTCGGCGAGGATCGCCAGCCGGCCGCCCGCATCGACGCCGAGCACGAGCCCCTTTCCGGAGGTGCCGACGAGCAGGTTCCCGTCCGCGACCGCGAGGCAGCGCGCGTGCACGTCGGGCAGCTCGAGCCAGCGCTCGAGCCCGCGCTCCGCCAACCGGTACAGGGCCGCCGGCGGGCCCGCCGCGGCCACCACCTCACCCGCGAACAGCGCGAGGTCCCAGATGCCGCCCTCGGCGAGGCGGCCGGCCTCCCGCAGCTCGCCCTCCGACCACTCGAAGATCACCCCCGGCGCCACCGTCGCGAGCACGACCGCACCCGAGTCGCGGACCAGGAGCGCGGTGATCTGCTCCGCCGGCACCTCGGCGAGCAGCTCGAGCGCTTCGCCGCGCACCCTGTACAGCCGCGCCGGGTGCGAGGTGCCGACGATCAGCGAGCCGTCGGCGGCGCGCGCCCCGGCCATCACGACCGGCTCGTCAAAGCTCGGGCCCGCGCTCCACCCCGGCGCCCACTGCAGCAGCCCCTCGGGCGTCACCGCCACACCCTGCCCGCGGCCCTCGAGGAGCTCGTCGGCAGTGTCGACGACCCAGCGGCGGGTCTCGACGGCGTGCGCGGAGAACGCTCCGCACACCATGAGAACGGCTGCGATCAGGGCACGGGCTCGGTTCATGATCACTCCAGTCCGTGGTCGCCGCTGCGCACCATGAGAGGGATCCGCTGCGCCCCGGCGGCCGGCATCGACAGCTCGGCGGTCGTCTCGGCGACGACGCTATGGGCGACGGTCTCCAGATTGGGTCCGAGGGCCGCGCTCAGCTGCATGACGATGCCGGGAGGCGCCGACAGGCTGCCGCCCGCCACCGCCATCCCCGAGTCCGGGCGCTCGAGCACCGCCACCAGACTGGTCACGGGCCGCAGGCGGTTGACGAGCCGCAGCTCGTCGGCGAAGCTCGCCGGCCGCAGCGGCCGCATCCGCAGGTCGTAGGCGGTCCACGACGCGCCGTCGGCGCCCACCAGATCGAGGCGCCCATCCGGCAGGCTCGCGGGCACCGTCAGGCTGAGCACCCTCACCTCCTCGGGGCCGCGGTGGGGCCTGAGCCTGAAGCGCACGGCGAGCGTCTCGCCCGGCCTCACCACCCGGCGCTCCGGCACGATCTCGAGGATGGTCGCCTCACGAATCTCCTCGGCGCTGTCGAGACGGATCTGCACCGAGTCGATCGCCGGGCCGGCCCACGGCGAGTTCTCGAGGTAGGCGAGCACCGCGCCCGCGAAGGCCGCCGCCTCCGCCGCGCCCTGGTTGCTGGCGAAGCTCGCCTCGACCACCGCCGGCGCGAGGCCGGGGTATTGGACCTCGATGCGGGTGCTCACGGTCTGGTCGCCGACCGAGCGGCCGCTGGCTCCGTGGCTGGCCTGCGACAGGTAGGCGGTCAGCAGGGGCAGCAGCACCGGGTGGCGGGCGGCACGAAAGCGGCGGGTGGTGCCGTTGAACACGACCTCGACCGGCACCATCGGCGCGGTCTCGCCGATCCGGCCGACGATGCCGTCCCGCCGATCGGCGACCATCGCCCCCAGCGGCTCGCCGACGGCGAAGAACTTGAACGAGCTCATCAGGCTCGGCAGCACCGCCACCACCCGCGCCCGTGCGAGCGGCAGCGAGGTCGAGCCGAGCCCGAAGGACGGGTGACCGAAGGCCCACAGGCGGTCACCGCGGACCTCCGTCACCGTGCCGCCGGCGGCGATCGTCGTGTCCCCGTCGACCAGCACGGTCGCGATCATGGCGCCGGGCTCGATGTCGCCGGAGGGGAGCTCGGCCCCGCCGGCGCCGCCCGGGGCGGCCACCCAGCCCATCCGGCGCCAGCCCTCGGCCAGCCAGCCGCCGTCGCCCGGCATCGACCAGCCGCCGGCCGACACCGCCACCGGCAGGGGCCGCAGGCGGTCGGAGCCCGGCGGCAGCAGCCAGTCGACGAGCATCCGGCCGAGCCCGCCGTCGGCCGCCGCCGACACCAGGTCGGCGAAGCGGGGACGTCCGGCGGCGGCCGCGGCGGGTGTGGGTGCGGCCTCGATCTCGAGCATCCTCGAAAACGGGGTCACCCCGCCGATCGGCTGCTTGGAGAACGGCCAGCCGTAGGCGAGGGCGCCGAGCAGCCGTCCCTCGATGTAGACCGGCGACCCGCTCATCCCGGCGATGATGCCGGTTTCGGCGAAACGCGGGTCGTCGAGCCGCACCAGCACCAGCTCGCCGTCGGGCGTGCCCGAGGCGATGATGCCGAGCACGGTCAGCGGCACCTCCACGCGCTCGCCGCCGTCCATCTCGGTCACGCACACGCCGGTCAGCCCCGGCGTCGCCTCGGAGAGGTCGAAGATCTCCACCGCGTCGAGCGCCGCCGGCGCCGCGCAGCAGAGGGCGAGCCACAGCAGGGAAAGTGAGCGTCTCATCGAACGGTCATCCTACCGCGAACCCTCCCGGATCCGGTACCTATTCCAGCCCGCGCCGGCGCGGCGCCCGTTTGACCCTGGAACCGCTGGGCGCATACAATCGATGGCCGGAGCCACATTGAACGAATCCGTGCTGCCGCACCCGTCGCTGATCGACAGGCTGGTCGAGGTGGCACGCCGCCTGCGAACCCTGCGGCGCCCCTCCGAGGCCGCCGAGCTGCTGGAGATCGCCGCGGCGCTGTCGCCGCGCGGGGCCGAGCTGCGCCAGGAAGCCGAGCGAATGCGCGGCGAGGAGGGTCTCGAGGATTTCGACCGCGAGTTCAAGCGCCGCAACCTCGAGGCCTCGCACGCCCTCGGCATGGCGCACATCTTCGAGACCCGCGGCGAGTTCGACCGCGCTGTGGACATGATCGACCTCGCCAAGCTGCGGACGCCGTTCAACTACCTCGCCTACGCCGCGGCCGGTTACCTCCACATGCGCCACGGCGACCCCGGCGCCGCGCTCAAGGAGTTCACCCAGGCGCGGCGGCTCAACCCGCTCGACTTCAGGCTCGCCGTCGAGACCTCGCGAGCGGCGCTCGAGGACGAGCGCTTCGAGGCCGCCCTCGAGTCGGCGATCGATGCCATGCTGCTCGCGTCCTGGCGATCCGAGCGCGAGCAGCATCAGGAACGGCGCCGCGTCGAGACCCTCGTCCGGCTCTGTCAGCGGGAGCCGGCGGCGATCGAAAAGCTGATCGGCGCACGCACCGCGACCCTGCAGAAGGCCTGCGACCACGTCGCCCTGAGCCACGCCAAGATCTTCTCGGCCACCGATGTGGGAGCGCGCCGACCGGCGCCCGCCGACACCGACCGTGATGCGGACGACCTCCTGCGCAGGGCGAACGAGCTCCGGTCCCTGAGCCTCTTCCGCCACTTCAGCGACGACCTCATCATCCCGCTCGCCAGGATCGTGGTGCCGCAGCAGTTCGCCGCCGACGAGGTGATCTTCGAAGAGGCCGAGGAGAGCCGGGACCTCAAGATCGTCCGCGACGGCGTGGTCCACATCGCCCGCACGACGCCGGTCGGCACCCAGGTCCTGACCAGCCTCGGGACCGGCGCCCTGTTCGGCGAGCTCTCGTACCTTGACGGTTTGCCGCGCTCCGCAACCGCGCTCGCGGTCGGTGCGACCTCGGTCTTCTCGCTCCCGGCCGACGACCTCGAGGCGGCCGTGGCCGCCGATCGCGAGCTCGCGGTCGCGCTGCTGTGGGGCTTCTGGCAGACCCTGGCGGCCAAGGTCCGGGCCGCCAACGCGCAGATGAACGAGCTCTTCGGCGCGCCGTCGACCCCGATCCCGCCGCCGCGCGACGACCCCGGCTCGGGCCAGCGCATCCACCTCACGGAGCAGGCCAAGCTCGACATCCTCCGCGAGCAGGGGCTCTCCGCCCAGGAGCTGCGTCTGCTCGCCAAGTACTCCAACGAGAAGAGCTTCGAGACGGACGCCCTGGTCTTCGCCGAGGGCGATCCCGGCGACAGCCTGTTCATCGTGGTCGACGGCGCGGTCCGCATCTCCCGCATGGTCCCCGGCATGGGCGAGGAGTGCCTCGCCATCCTCCGCCGCGGCGAGGTGTTCGGCGAGCTCGCCCTGGTCGACGACCAGCCCCGGTCGGCCGACGCCCGCGCCCACGCCGCGCCGTGCACCGTCTTCTCCATCAGCCGCTCGCTGCTCGAGGAGGTGCTCTCGATGGACCCCGACGCGGCGGTGCAGTTCCTCAACCTGCTGTGCCGGCTGCTGTGCCGGCGGCTGCGCTCCATGAACGAACGCCTGGTGGCGTGGCGGGTGATGGGGTCGCACGTTTGAGTTCGGAATGAGGAATTAGGAATTAGGAATTCCCGCCCGGCCCCCCGGGGAAGTGGGATGTGTGGCAGTTCGGATTTCGGATTTCGGATTTCCCACCCGCCCGAGGTTGAACCACCAAGACACCAAGTCACCAAGATATTCACGAAGAGAGTCCTTGGTGTTTTTCTTGGTGTCTTGGTGCCTTTGTGGTTGCGACGGTTTGCGCTGACGCCTCGAAAGGCGACAGAGTCCGGTTGGGCCCAAGTGGGATTGGCCATGCCGGGGTCCCGCCGCTGGTTCGCTGCCCCGGTCGCTGCCCTCTGACTCTGCAGCTGCCACTGCCACTGTCACTGTCACTGCAACAGAATCCGGGAACGAAGCATCGGGGATCTTCCGGCGGGGGAAGAACCGGGGGTCGTCCGTGTGTTGTTCCCGGTGAGAATGGAGGCCTGATGCACGCTCTGGTGTCCGACAACTTCTTCGCGGGACCGCCCCCGGACACGGTCAACATTCCGGACGTGATCCCGATCTTTCCGCTGCCCAAGGTGGTGCTGCTGCCCGCCGAGGTGCTGCCGTTGCACGTCTTCGAGCCGCGCTACCGTGACCTCGTGCGCGACGCCATCGCCACCCACAAGGTGATCGGCATCGTCGAGGTCGAACCGGGCCATGAGGACGAGCTGACCGACGCGCCTCCGGTGCGCGAGGTGGGCTGCGTCGGCTTCATCGCGGCCCACGAGATGCTCGATGACGGACGTTACCTGCTGTGGTTGATCGGCCTCGAGCGCTTCCGCATCGTCGAGGAGCTGCCGGCCGACACCGCCTACCGCCAGGTGCGGGTCCGCTACGAGCCGACGCCCGAATCGCCGGCCCGGCTCGCCGGCATCCGCCAACTGCGCGAGGAGCTGCGGAACCTGCTCCCCGATCTGCTCGACATCGACGAGGCCTCGCAGACGCAGTTCGCGGACCACATCGCCGAGATCTCCGACGCCCAGCTGGTAGCCCTCGGCTGTCAGATCCTCGAGCTTCCCAGCGAGCGCAAGCAGCAGGTGCTCGAGGCGGACTCGCTGACCAACCGCTTCCTGATGCTCCACGAGGACCTCTACCGCCACCTCGACCTCAACCCCGGGGCCGGTGATCTTTCGCCGGAGGAGCTCAACTAAGACAATTCTCAATTCTTAATTCTTAATTTTGAATTTGTGACTGCCGCCGCCGAGATGCTCCGGGGGGTCGGGCGCGAATTCAAAATTGAGAATTCAAAATTGAGAATTGCGGCAGCACCGCCGGTGGTATCCTCGGAGCGACCGCCGCCGGGAGGTGCACCGTGGCTGAAAAAGCCGTCGTCGAAGGCGCTCGCCGGGATCTGGAGTCGTGGCAGGATCGGGCGGCTGCCGAGCTCGAACGCCTCGACCCGTTCACCGAAAAGCTGCTCCGTCGCCACCTCGGCCCACGGTGGCCGGAGGTCGAGGGACGGTTGCGCGAGGTGGCCCGCTCGGCCGGCGCCGGGCTCGACGCCCTGGTCCGCGAGGCCAACCGCGATGCCAACCTGCCCGAGGTGCGGCGCCACGACGCCGTCGGTCGCGCCGTCGAGGAGGTCGTCTTCCACCCCGCCCACCATGACGCCGGCAGGGTGTTCTGGGCGAGCCGCGTGCTGGCGGAGCTCGCCGAGCCGGGCAACGAGGTGCTGGCCGGCGCCATCGCCTACCTGCTCGACCGCCACGGCGAGGCGGGCCACGCCTGCCCGGTGGCCTGCACCGCCGGCGCCGTCAAGCTCCTGCAGCGCCTCGGCACCGACGAGCAGCAGCGCCGCTTCCTGCCGGCCCTGCTGAGCGCCGACTACGCCGATCGCCTGCACGCGGCGCAGTTCGTCACCGAGGTCCAGGGCGGCTCCGACGTCGGAGCCAACGACTGCCGCGCGACCGCCCTGCCGGGTCGTCCGGGGAGCTTCCGCATCGACGGCGAGAAGTGGTTCTGCTCGGTCGCCGACGCCGGGCTGTTCGTGGTCAGCGCGCGGCTCGAGGGCGGTGCCGAGGGCACCCGCGGCCTCGGCCTCTTCCTGGTCCCGCGACACGTCGACGGCGCGGTCAACGGCTTCGCGCTGCGCCGCCTCAAGTACAAGCTCGGCACGCGCTCGATGCCCACCGGCGAGATCGAGTTCGAGGGCGCGGTCGGCGAGCTCATCGGGCCGCCGCAACAGGGCTTCAAGAACCTCGTGGCCATCGTCCTCGACACCTCCCGCGTGCACAACGCCCTGGCCGCCTGCGGGCTGATGCGGCGGGCGCTGATCGACGGCCACGCCTTCGCCGCCGCCCGCCGCGCCTTCGGCCGTCCGATCATGGACTACCCCGCGGTGCAGGAGATCCTGGCCCGAATGAAGCTCTCCACCATGGCGGCGACGGCCACGACCTTCCGGCTGCTCGCGATGAGCGACCGCCTCGACCTCGGCCGGGGAGACGACGATCTCAAGGCCAGCCGGCGCATCGCCGTGATGATCAACAAGTACTGGACCGCCCGCGCCGCCACCGACGCCGCCCGCGACGGCATCGAGCTGCTCGGCGGCAACGGCACCATCGAGGACTTCTCGGTGTTGCCGCGCCTGTACCGCGACGCGATCGTCATCGAGAGCTGGGAGGGCACCCACAACACCCTCTGCGCGCAGGTGCTGCGCGACATGGTAGGTCGCGGCCTCCACCTTCCGTGGCTCGATCAGCTGCGCTCGGAGATCGGGGCCCTCGAGCACGAGGGCGCCCGGGCAGCGGCGGCGCTCGCGGCCACCCTGCTCGCCGACGTCGAGGACCGGATCGGGCGCCTGCTCGAGGAGGACGAGCGGCAAGCTTCCGCCCACATCCGCCACGTGGTCGACCGCATGTGCCGGCTCACCGACTGGGTGGCGCTGGCAACGCAGCTGGACTGGGAGCTGGGGCTGGGGGCTGCGGAGGAGATCGCCGACGCGCTCGAGCTCTACCGCCTGATCCGGATCGAAGATGCCGACCCGCAGGCGACGCCGTCGTTGGTGGAGCTCAACCGCAGATTCAGCGACACCATCTGACGACCCGGGGCATCGCGCCTGCAAGCGCAGGCCCTCGACCTTGCCGGGTCAGCGGAGGGGCGTCGCCACGCTCGAGCCGAGCCCCGGGTTCGACTCGGCCTCGTCGCTGGTGAGCCCCACGAGCACCATACCCATGAGAAGGACCAGGGCCGCGGTCAACACCGGTATCAGGAGCCTGGACCAGATCGAGGAGCCTTCTCCAGCATCGTCCAGGCCGCCGGACGTCCGGGCTTCCAGTCGCGTCATCGGGCTCCTCCCCTCTCTCTTAAGACGCCGCACACCCCGCAAAAGTTGCAGGCGGGCCGAGCGCGATCTCGGCCCGCCCGCCGGACCTCACTTGGACGCCATCTTCACCTCGGGGTGGTGCTCCTTCATGTGCTCGGCGATCCACTTCGCCTGCAGCTCGGCCGGCACCTTCCCGAGGGTGGCCTGGAGCTCGACCTTGCCGCCCTGGCGTTTGACCACATAGGTCGCCTCCGAGCCGGGCTCGAGCTTCGCGTACTCCGCCTTCAGGGCGGCCTTGTTCTCCTTGGTGTAGGCTTCGCCGTTGAGGCTCAGCAGGACGTCTCCCTTCTCGAAACCTGCCCTGGCGGCCGGGCTCTCCTTCTCGACCGCCTTGACCACCCAGCGCCCGTGCTCGTCGGTGTCGTACTCGATGCCGAGCCAGGCCTTCTTCTGGTACTTCGCCTTCATCGCCTTCAGGCAGTCCTCGCCATTGCCGTCGCACTTCGCCTTGTCGCCGGCCATCGCCGGCAGCGCGAGCAGCGCGAGCACCACCACCATTGCCGATACTTTCTTCATGATCCTGACCTCCTGTGTCCATGGACCGGCCGTCCCCCTGCCGAGGCGGCGCGGGAAGCGGCGGGCCGGTGAGCGGTTGTCCCGCACGCGGCTCGGGCGCCGTGCGCGATCCGTCGGGCGGGCAGGCGGCTGCGTTCTCATGCGCCCAATCTGGCGCCCGGGAATGTCAATGTCCTCACGGGGGTGTCAGACGTTGTGAAGGATGTTTCGGAGATGCAAAACAACCCGGCCGGGTCCCCGGGCCTGCGCTATATTGCAGGTGGGGCCGGACGCACGGGATTCCGGTCCACGGAGTCTGACGATGGCCCTGCTCGGCAACGGACGCAACGGCGGCTTCTCCAACTCGGAGCTCCGCGCCGTGGAGCGCAACGTCCTCGGCGGGCGGAGGATCCTCTGGGCCGGTGTTCTGGCCGTGCTGGTGCCGCTCGGGGTCCTGCTCGCGCTGCAATGCTGGTGGCTGGCCGATCTCGAGCGCAACTCGGCGATCGCCCGCAAGGCGACGCTCGACAACTACCTCGCCGCGATCTCGAAGGAGGTCCGCTACTTCTACTCCAAGATCTCCGAGCGCGCGCTCAACCTGCCGGCCGAGGCGCTCGGTCCGAAGAACATCGCCAAGGCCGGCGTCTACTTCAAGAAAAAGGAGATCGAGGGCGCCAAGCGGCTCTTCGTGGTCAGCTACCTGACCAAGGACGCGATCTTCTTCTACGACCCGAAGACCCACGCGATGGAGGTTCCCGAGTTCTCGGACGAGACCGTCGCGGTGTGGGCGGCGACGTCGCCGTGGGCCTACCTGCGCAAGAAGGGCACGAAGATCGACACCACCAATCTGATCGTCGATCAGCGCGACCCCGACAACCGGATCATCCTCAACCCCATCATCGACGAGAACTGGAAGCTGGTGGGCCTCGCCGGGCTGATCGTCGATCAAAAGTACTTCGTGAACGAGGTCCTGCCCCGGGCCATCGCCGCCAGCCTGCCGGAGTTCGGCGCCGGGACCGACGACCTCCTGGTGATCGTCCGCAACGGCCGGGGTCATCAGCTGCTGCCGCAGGGCGCGAAGGCCAGCCCCTCCGACGACCGCGTCAAGCGCGCCTTCGACTTCATCTTCACCGACTGGACCATGAGCCTGCAGGGCGAGCTCGCGACGCCCGAGAAGTGGGCGCGGGCGAACTTCGCGCTCAACATGACCATGTCGGCGGTGCTGGCGGCCGTCCTCCTGGCGGGCATCGCCCTGACCATCCGCACCGCCCTGCGCGAGATGCGGCTGTCGGCGATGAAGAACGAGTTCGTCTCCAACGTGTCGCACGAGCTGCGGACCCCGCTGTCCTCGATCCGGGTCTTCGGCGAGTTCATGCGCCGGGGACGGGTCGAAGACCCCGAAAAGGTCCGCGAGTACGGCTCCTACATCGAGACCGAGAGCCGGCGCCTCACCCAGCTCATCAACAACATCCTCGACTTCTCGCGCATCGAGTCGGGCCGCAAGGTCTACACCTTCGAGACCGCCGACCTCGAGGACATCCTCGCGGGCACCCTCTCGACCTTCACCGTCCGCCTGCGGGACAAGGGCTTCAACGTCGAGTACCGCGGCCCGGAGGAGCCGCTGCCCGAGGTCGAGGTCGACGCCAACGCCATCGACCGGGCGGTGGCCAATCTTCTCGACAACGCCGTCAAGTACTCCAACGACGACCGCACCGTCATCGTCGAGCTCGGACGCGACGGCGGCCACGCGGTCATCTCGGTCACCGACCACGGCATCGGCATCCCGCGCGAGGAACGCGAGCGGATCTTCGAGCGCTTCCACCGCGTCAGCACCGGCCTCGTGCACGACGTCAAGGGCTCCGGGCTCGGCCTGTCGCTGGTTCGCCACATCACCGAGGCCCACGGCGGCAACGTGAGCGTCGAGAGCGAGGTCGGCAGGGGGAGCACCTTCACGATCCGCCTCCCCCTCGAGCGCCCGAAGGGAGAGCCGGCATGACGACATCGAAGGTCCTCGTGGTCGAGGACGACGAGGCCATGGCCGTCGCGCTGCACGACGGGTTCCTCTACGAGGGCTACGAGGTGGTGGTGGCGCGCGACGGCGAGGCGGGCCTGCGGCTCGCCCGCGAGGCCGCGCCCGACCTGATGATCCTCGACGTCATGCTGCCCAGGATGACCGGCCTCGAGGTGTGCAAGCTGCTGCGAGGCGAGGGCTCCCAGCTGCCGATCATCATGCTCACCGCCCGCGGCCAGGAGATCGACAAGGTGCTGGGGCTCAAGCTCGGCGCCGACGACTACGTCACCAAGCCCTTCAGCTTCATGGAGCTCATGGCGCGGGTCGAGGCGGTGCTGCGGCGCAGCACGCCGGGCGGGCGCGCCCCGCGCGCCGAGCACCGTTTCGGCGACGTCACCGTCGACCTCGACCACCACCAGGCCAGCAAGGCGGGCGCGCCTCTCGAGCTCACGCCGCGCGAGTTCAGGCTCCTCGGCTACCTGCTCGAGCACCCCGCCGAGGTGGTGTCGCGGGAGGAGCTCCTCGACGCGGTGTGGGGCTACGACACCATCCCCTTCACCCGCACCGTCGACACCCACATCGCCAAGCTGCGCAAGAAGATCGAGGACGACCCCTCGGACCCGCGGCACATCATCACGGTGCACCGGCTGGGCTACAAGTTCGTGCGGTAATTCGCTCCGCTTCGCTGCGCGAATTACAGATGAGAGCGAGGCTGTCGGGTGTGGTGGGCACCGCCCCGGGTGCATGATCTTCTGCAA
>DATIVB010000424.1:0-7736 GCA_035466375.1 Chondromyces sp. | reverse complement strand
GATGTCCATGTCGTCGTCGAGCTCGAGGTCGACGTGGCCCTTGTGGAAGTTCTCGACGTCGACGTTGCGAAGCACCGTCAGGACCAGGTTGAGCGGCAGGTGCACCTCGACGTTGGTGTTGCTCGAGTTCTCGGTCACGTGCACGTTGACCCAGCGGGTCTGCTCCTGGGCGAGGGCGTACGGCGCCGCCGCCAGGGCGAGGATGGCCACCAGAACGATCAGGGTCTTTTTCATTGCCTACCTCCGTTGTCGCACCCATCTATCTGACGGGCGAGCGGCTGAAGAGTTACAGCCGCCGCTCACCAGGGACAACGGAGGCCGGGGGAAAAGGTTCGGCAATTCGTGGCTCGCCGCCGTCCGACGGCGGCGAGCCACGAATTGCAAGTGTCGGCTCCGCCGACACGGGTCAGCAGCCACGCGGCCGAAGCGCGGTGGCGCTGATTCGAAGTTCGCAACGATGTTGAAGATCCGGAGAGGCCCAAGTCGGAAATCAGGGATCAGAGATCAGAAATCAGAAATCAGAAATGGCTCCCACTCGAGCCCCCGCGTGGAGATTCAAAGGGGGCGGGCGGGAATTCCTAATTCCTAATTCCTAATTCCTCATTCGTCTCATCCGCCTTTCGGCATCACAATCCAGAGGATCACGTACACCAGGATCCCCGGGAAGGCCACGGACAGGATCGAGCCGACGAAGTACAGGACGCGGACGAGGGTCGGGCTCCAGCCGAGCCATTCGGCGATGCCGCCGCACACGCCGGCGATGATGCGGTTCGACGAGGATCGATAGAGCTTGTTGCCTGTGGCTGCCATGCTGCCTCCTGTCATCTCATACGTTGGTACGGCTCGGCGATTCCCGGGTCTGGATCCCGCGGTCGCACGATTGTGGACCCGGACGCAGGATAGCGCGACCTGAAGCGGTTGGTGCGTCCGGCGGTGCGCCGACCGGGACGAGGAGAGCGCTCACACCGGACGCCTCTGCGGTACGATCCGACGCAGGGGAAGGGCGGCCGCGGGCGCCGTCAGTCCTGTCGAGGTTGATCGGGCCCGTCGTTGCCGTCGAGAGATGGGAGTCACCGCATGCACTTCGCAGCATCCGGCGTCGATGTCTTCCCGCTGGTCCCCGTCCTCGTGGCCTTCGTGGTGTCGCTGTTCACCTCGATGGGGGGCGTGTCGGGCGCCTTCCTGCTGCTGCCGTTCCAGATGAGCGTGCTCGGTTTCACGAGCCCGGCGGTGAGCGCCACCAATCAGCTGTTCAACGTGGTGGCCATCCCGTCGGGCGTGGCGCGGTACATCCGCGAGGGCCGGATGGTGTGGCCGCTGACCTGGGTGGTGGTGGTGGGCACCCTGCCTGGCGTTCTGGTGGGGGCCGTGGTGCGGGTCCGCCTGCTGCCCGACCCCACCGCGTTCAAGGTCTTCGCGGGGTGCGTGCTGCTGTGGATCGGCGCCCGGCTGGTGCGCGACCTGGTGCGGGGAGGCAGCGGCGGGGCGGCCGCGGCCGAGGGGCGGTTTCGCGAGCTGGTGCGGCGCTTCGGCGGCGACCACGCCGGGGCCCCCCCTGTCGTGGTGCGGGAGTTCAGCCTGCGCCGGGTGAGCTACGACTTCTACGGTGAGACCTTCTCGTTCCCGACCGCCGGGGTGTTCGCACTCAGTCTCGCGGTCGGAATCGTCGGCGGCATCTACGGCATCGGCGGCGGGGCCATCATCGCCCCCTTCTTCGTCGCCGTCCTCGGCCTGCCGGTGTACACGGTGGCGGGCGCCGCCCTGATGGGCACTTTCGTCACCTCGGTGGCCGGCGTCGCCTTCTACCAGGGGCTGGCGCCGTTCCACCCGGAGATGGCCGTGGCGCCCGACTGGCCGCTCGGCCTCCTCTTCGGGCTCGGCGGCGCCGCCGGCATGTACTGCGGCGCGCGGCTGCAGAAGCATCTGCCCGCGAAGGCCATCAAGTGGATGCTGGCTGCGGTGATCCTGTTCGTGGCCGTGGGCTACCTGCGCGGCATCGCAGGCCTGCTGGGATGAGCCGTGGCGTCGCCCGCGGACATGGGCTAGGCTCTCGCTGATGGGCTTTAGCTCCGTCGCCCTGCTGCAGGCGCACCAGCGCATTCCCGCAGTGCACGACTACTACGTGCCGGACCTGGTGGAGCTGTGCGGGCTGGCGGCCATGGTCCGGGAAGAGGTGGACGACCTCGCCATCCCTGTTGCCCCCACCGACCGCGCCCCGTTCGCGACCTTCGAGAGTTTCATGCGGCGCCGGCGGCTCAAGCTGGTTGGGATCTCAGTCTTCACTGCAGGCGCCCGCTCGGCGGCGGGCTACGCCGAGATCGCCAAGAAGCACGGGGCGTTCGTGGTGCTCGGCGGGTACCACCCGTCGGCGCTTCCCGACGAGGTGCTGGCCCTGCCGCACGTCGACGCCGTGGTCCGCGGCCAGGGGGAGCTGACCTTCGCCGAGCTGGTCGGGCGTGGCTCGCCGGAGGGCGTGGCCGGGGTCTCGTACCGCGACGACGGCCGTATCGTCCACAACCCGGACTGCCTGCAATCGCCGGTGCTTGACGAGCTGCCGTTGCCACTGCGCGAGCTGCGGCCCGAGCGCTTCGGCCGCACCGGGCTCGACTACCACACCGACACCGTGTACGGCTCGCGCGGGTGCCGCGGCCGCTGCGTGTTCTGCGCCAACCACCTCGTCGGCGGCAGCTGGCGCGGACGCAGCATCGACAGCATCGTCGCCGAGCTCGAGAGCCTGACACCGCCGCGGCGAGGCCCCTGGAAGTACGTCAAGTTCTGGGACTCGACGTTCCTGGCCGATGCCGACCGCGTCGCCGAGCTGTGCCGGAGGGTGCGCGAGCTGGGCCTCGAGCGCCACTTCCGCTTCGTCGCCGAGACCCGGGCGGAGGATGTCGTCCGGGCGGCGCCGATCCTCAGGGACATGCGTGCCGCGGGCTTCGTTCGCATCGGCTGCGGGGTCGAAAGCCCCAGCCGCGAGACCCACCGCGCGCTCGGCAAGGGCCTCAACCTGGCACACGTCGGCCAGGCCGCGCGTCTCCTGCGCGAGGCGAACATGCAGATGAGCAAGTTCCTGATCGTCGGCCACGAGCACGAGTCCGCCGACGACATCCTGGCCTACCCCGACTACGCGCTGCGCGACGGCGTGAAGCTGCACAACACGACCTTTTTCGTGATGACGCCGTACCCGGGAACCGACCTCGCCCGCGACTACCACCAGAAGGGGCTTGTGGACAGCCGCGACTGGGACCTCTACACCAACTTCGGGGCCGTCGTCACGCCGGGGCGGCTCAGCTCGTGGCGGCTGCAGGTGCTGTACGCGGCGGTCTCTCTACGCTACGGCGTCACGCGCCGGTTCCTGGCCGGTGGCTCGAGTACGAAGGCGCTCGCCAAGGCCCTCGAACCGCTGCTGCTCCTGGTGTCCGTCGGTGCCGCCCGCCGGGATCTCTCGCCGGACGAGGTCGCGGTGGCGGTGTCCGACGCGGTGGCGGCGGCCGTGGCCGACGTCCGCCGCGACGCCCGGCCCGGGCGTTCCCGCGGCGCCCGGGTGGCGCTCGTGATCCACGCCCCCGGGCGGGCCCCGGTCACCTTGGCCGTTCTCGCCGAGGGCGAGCGCGAGCGCCTTTTCATCGGGACCGCCGATCGCCTGCCGCCCGGCCGGCGCCGGCTGGCGGTGCACCTTCAAGCGGCGGAGCTCGTCAGCCTGGCCGCTCGCATCGACTACCGCCGCCTGACCGCGGATGCCCTCACCCTGGCGCACACGCCGCGCGCCGTACGGCTGCGCTGCCTGACCGGACTCGCTGGTGGCGCCATCAGGGTGCTGGCGGGGCTCGCCCGGGTCGGCGCGTTCAGTCTTCGCCACGCACTCTCGCCTCGTGGCCGAAGGCCGAATGATGATAAGGGTTTGGACTGAGGGCCGAACCTGGGGAGGAGGGATAATGGGCCCCATCGTGGTGTGGGCGCACGTCGCGGCGACGCTGTATCTCGCGGGGCTCGTCTGGTGCATCCAGGTGGTTCATTACCCGCTGATGGACCGGGTCGGCGCAGAGCGTTTCGCCGGGTTCCACCGCCGGCACAGCACGCGGATCAGCCTCATTGTCATCCCGCCGATGCTCGTCGAGGCGGCAACGGCGCTGCTGCTGGTCGTTTCCGTTCCAACGGGGGTGCCGCGGGCGCTGCCGGCACTCGGGCTCGGGCTCCTCGCGATCGTGTGGGTCTCGACCTTCGCCGTCCAGGTCCCTCTCCACAGCCGGCTCGCGCGCGGCTTCGACGCGGCAGCCCACCGCCGCCTGGTGAACAGCAACTGGCTGCGGACGACCGCGTGGTCGCTGCGCGCCGCCCTCGCGATCGCCATCGCCTCCTAGTGCCGGGGCCACACTCAGACACCTGTTCCGCGTGAGCGCGAGGCGATGACCGGCAATTATACAAATATGTACCCGGCACCGAGCGTCCGGGCGCGGGTCATCCTCCCCAGCGGATGCCGATGCCGATGGATCGTCCGGCTGCCGGCACCGCCAGGTCGTCGGCGGTGGGCAGGTAGGTCTCGTCGAGCAGGTTGTCGGCGAAAAGTACCAGCGCCAAGCCGTCGCTCATGATGTACTGCAGCGAGGCCGAGACGATCTCCGCGCTTTCGGTGGCCACCTCGCCGGGCCCGGGATCGTCTTTGGCGAAGCGGTGCTGCCAGCGTAGCGAGCCGCTCCAGGCCCCGCGCGCGTAGGTCCCGCCGAGGGTGAAGCGGTCGGCCGGGGACTCGGCGAGCGGGCTGCCGTCGTCGGCCTCGCCGTCGGTGAGCTGGCCCGTGAGCTGGAGCTGGAGCTCGTCGGTGACCTGGTAGAAGCTCTCGAACTCGAAACCCGTAATGGTGCCGGATGTGAGGTTGACGAAGGTGCGGACGCCGGGCTCGACGTCGATGCGCTCGATGTAGTCGTCGATGGCGGTCCGGTAGAGGTACGCCGCGGCGAACACGCGACTGCCGAAGAATCGCGCGCCGATGTCGGTGGTCAGCGAGCGCTCGGGATCGAGATTTTCGTTGGCGATGACCTGGCCGCGGCCCGTCGAGCCGCTGAAGTAGCGCTCCGACAGCCCCGGAAAGCGGAAGCCGGTGCCCGCGTTGGCCACCAGTTCGACGCCTCCGCCGACGGGCAGTGAGAGACCCAGGAAGCCGGTCGCCGCGGTGTCGTCGACGGTCTCGGCGCCGACGTTGGCCTGCTCGATCCAGGTGAGCCGGGCGCCGACCTCGGCCGCCAGGGCGCCGAAGCTGCGGCGCAGCGAGGCGTAGGCGGCCGCCTCGTCCTGGCTGCCGTCGAGGGTGGTCAGGGTTTCGACCGCGCCTGACGCCAGGTCGGAGATCGTCTCGGTCGCCTCGACCCCGCGGCGGCCGAAGTAGTCGAGGCCGATGCGGGCGGCGAAGGCGGCCGGCAGGGCGAGCTCGCGCTGCAGGTTGAAGCCGAAGTCGAAGGCCCGGTCCTCGACCAGGCTGCGCTCGCCCGGGCTCAGGTTCTCGGTGTCGAGGCTGTTGGGGTGGCCGTAGAGGTCGAGGTGCCAGACGCCGGGTCGCCGGATGGCGAGCCGGGTCACCAGGTGCCGTTCGTCGAGGTAGGTGGTGATGCGCCCCGGGTAGCGCCGGTTGGGCTTGCCGATGTCGTCGCCCAGGGACGGCGCGAGCAGGAGATCGAGCTCCAGTCCCGAGGCCAGTGTCCAGACCTTGCCGACCGTGGCCGAGTACTGCTCGAACTGGCTCGGCAGGACGAGGCCGTCGGGGGTCTCGGTGGCGTTCGAGCTGCGGCGCGCGAGCCCCAACGACCAGCCGGCGAGGTCGAGCCCGACGAGCTGGTAGTTCGCATCTCCCTGGCTCTCCCATCCGAGGTCGACCGTCGTGCCGTCGAAGCGCCGGGGCACGGCTTCGAGCACGCCGCCGAGGGCGCCCGAGCCGTAGTAGGACGAGTAGGGACCGCGCACCGCGTTCACCGAGCCGAGCAACAGCGGGTCGATGAACGAGGCCGTGGCGCCGGCCCGCCGCTCGGTCAGGATGCGGGTGCCGGCGACCAGGGTCAGGACCCGCTGACCGCCGGTGCCGCGGATCGAGTAGGCCTGGAACAGGCCGCCCTGGCCGGACTCGGCCACCCCGGGCATGGCCTCGGCGAGCGCGACGACGCTGGAGGCCGGGGCCGGGAGGTCGCGGGCGCTGATCGAGCTGGTGGCGACCGAAACCGGTTGGATGCCGGCGCTGCCCTCGCGGTTGGCGGTGACGACGATCTCGCCGTAGGCCTTCTGTTTGGGGATCAGGATGAAGGTCGTTGCGCCACTTTCCGCGCAGCACTCGGCCTCGAGGTTCTGAAATCTGGGGTGGGTCACCTTCAGGACCGCCGGAGGGTCGGCATCCGGAAAGCGGAAGGCGCCGCGCGCGTCGGTCATGTGGAAGACGCCGCGTGCGGTGAGCTCGACCCGGGCGCCCTCCACCGGCGTGTTGTCGGGTGTGACGACGGTGCCTTCGACGGCCGCCAGGGCGGGTAGCGCCGCGAGTGTGGCCGCGAGGCTGAGCATCGAACGAAACAAGGTCATGTGGTCTCCATTGACGTCGATCGGAACCCCGGGGGCGGCAGGTTGTCGCGCAGACCCGCCGATGGTCGGGGCGGCAGTCTAGCTTCTGCCGCGCGAATCATCCACCCTGCCGCGACCGCGCAGCCGACAGGACGTCTCCGGCCGCGTGGCGGAGCCGGGCCGGCGATCCGCGGCGGGGACGGCGCGGCGAACGAATCGCACAGCGATTCGGAGGTTGACATTCTCGAATATTTGGCTATCTTGCCAAATGATGGGTGGACGGAGACGGCTCGAGGGCGCGATCAAGTCCGAGATGGACGACCGCGCTCGGGTGATGAAGGCGCTGGCCCATCCCAGCCGGCTGTTCATCGTCGACGAGCTGTCGCGCGGCGAGCGCTGCGTGTGCGAGCTGACCGACATGATCGGCGCCGACGTGTCCACGGTCTCCAAGCACCTGGCCGTGCTTCGGGACGCGGGCCTGGTGCTCGATGATCGCCGCGGCCAGCAGGTCTTCTACCGACTCCGCGTGCCGTGCATCCTCAACTTCTTCGGCTGCGTCGAGGCGGTCCTCGCCGAGACCGGGCGCGCCGCCGCCGGAACGCACTGATGCCCCGGCGCCGGGTGTTCGTGAGCGTTTGGCGTCATTCCGCGTTTGGCGTCCTGGCCAAACACGTTCGGGAGTGCGGACGATGATCGACTGGCGCTCCGAAATGAAGGTCCTGGCGTGGGGGGTCGGTGTCTTCGCCCTCCTGTACTGGCTGCCGGTCGGCGTGCCGCGCTTCGACGGCGCCATCACCGAGGCGCTGGCCTTGACCCGCTGGTACGCCCGCGAGCACGTGCTGCTGTGCCTGGTGCCGGCCTTCTTCATCGCCGGCGCCATCGCCTCCTTCGTGTCGCAGGCCGCGGTCATGAAATACCTCGGCCCCAAGGCGCCGAAGGTCCTTGCCTACGGAGTCGCCTCGGTGAGCGGCACCATCCTGGCCGTGTGCTCGTGCACGGTGCTGCCGCTGTTCGCCGGTATCCACACCATGGGCGCCGGGCTCGGGCCGGCGACCGCTTTTCTCTACTCCGGGCCGGCGATCAACGTCCTCGCGGTGGTGCTCACGGCGAGCGTGCTCGGCGCCAAGCTCGGCGCGGCGCGGGCGATCGGCGCGGTGCTGTTCGCGGTCGTGGTCGGGGCCCTGATGGCCCTGATCTTC
>DATIVB010000423.1:0-1820 GCA_035466375.1 Chondromyces sp. | reverse complement strand
CGCCCACCCTCGGAAATTCACGTCGGCCCCCGCCCGCCCACCTCCCGCCGCGAATTTCCAAGAGGCAGGAGTTTGAGATGGCTCCAGGGTCACTTCCGACCCCGTTCGGCACGAGGACACGAGAGATCTCTTGGTGTCCTTGGTGTCTTGGTGGTGCAACCGGGTGGGTGGGTGGAAATCCGAAATTCAACCCAGCGTCACTTCCCGACCAGCTCACTCGTCGAGTTCCACCCGAACCCGCTCCACCACCCTGATCTCCTCCGGCGTCACCTGCGCGCGGCAGGCGAGGAGCTCGACGCCGCGGTCCGCCGCGCGGCGGAGGGCGTCAGCGTAGGCGGGGTCGATGTCGGCGGCGGGCGCGAAGCCCTCGCCGTCGGCGCGTTGGACGAGGAAGAGCATTGCGGCGCGATGACCCAGGTCCACCATGCTCGCGAGCTCGCCGAGGTGCTTGCGGCCGCGGGCCGTGACCGCGTCGGGGAAGGCGTAGCGGCCGGCGTCGTCCACCATGGTGACGTTCTTCACCTCCACGTAGCAGCGGGCGACGTCGTCCTGGAGCAGGATGTCGACGCGGCTCGCCTCGCCGTAAGCCACCTCCCGGCGCAGCGTGTCGTACCCCCGGAGCTCGCTGATGCTGCCGCGCTCGATGGCCTCGACCGCCAGCCGGTTGGCGAGGTGGGTGTTGACGCCGATCCAACAGCGCCCGTTGTGCACCATCTCCCAGGTCAGGGGGAGCTTGCGCTTCGGGTTGTCGCTGCGGCTGAGCATGACCGGCCAGCCTTCGCCGAGGCAACCGCGCATGGAGCCCGAGTTGGGGCAGTGCACGGTGGTGATGGTGCCGTCCCCGAGCTCCACGTCGGCCAGAAACCGCTTGAAACGGTGCAGCAGGCGGCCCGGAACCAGAGCTCGGTCGAAACGCACGCTCTCACGGTAACTCAGCGGCGTCGGGCGCCTCACCCATGCCGAGCCCGGCCCGCCGGCCGGCCGCGCAGTCGTCGTATCATGCGGCGGGGGGATTCATGAAGTCGTTCACACCGGTTCTGATGTTTGTCGCCTGTATCGCGGGATGTGCGGATCCCGGTCCCGAGGGCGCTCCCGACGCAGCGGCCGTCAAGACGCAGGCTCTCGAGGTCGTGGCCGAGTCAGAGCGCCAGTGGACCGGCGTCGCGGTGACGCGCGAGGGACGCGTCTTCGTCAACTTCCCGCGCTGGTCGCCCGAGGTGCCGGTGTCGGTGGCCGAGCTGCAGGCCGACGGCGCCCTCGCGGCATTCCCCGACCAGGGATGGAATGCGTGGTCGCCGGGGTCCGACCCGACATCGGTCTGGGTCTGCGTGCAATCGGTGGTGGCGGACGGCGAGGGCTCCCTGTGGGTCCTCGATCCCGCCAACCCCGGCTTCGCCGGGGTCGTGCCGGGCGGCCCGAAGCTGGTCGAGATCGACATCCCGACCGGGGCGATCATCCAGACCATCCGCTTCGACAACACCGTGGCGCCGTCCGAGAGCTACCTCAACGACGTGCGGCTCGATCACCTGCACGCCACCGCCTACATCACCGATTCGGGGTTGGGCGCACTGGTAGTGGTGAACCTGGCGACGGGCGCCAGCCGACGGGTGCTCGCCGACCACCCGTCGACGAAGGCCGAGGACACGGTCCTCGTCATCGGCGGAGAACCCTGGTTGCGGCCCGACGGCTCGGCGCCGCAGGTGCACGCCGACGGCATCGCCTACGACCGTGCGCGCGACCTCGTGTACTTCCAGGCCCTCACCGGGAGGACCCTGTACCGCATCTCCGGCGCCGCCCTCCGTGATCCGGCCCTCGACGAG
>DATIVB010000422.1:0-4700 GCA_035466375.1 Chondromyces sp. | reverse complement strand
CGACCCGGATCACCCGCTGATCGAGGACCTCAAGCGCAAGGACTTCATCGCCGTCGAGGCCCTGAGCCAGAGCGCGGCCTGCCGGGCGGGCTTCATCGACCGGGTCGCACAGTCGTTCGCCGCGGCGGCGCCCCTCGTGCGCTTCCTGACCGAAGCGCAAGGGCAGGAGTTCTGAATTAGGAATGAGGAATTAGGAATTAGGAATGCCGCCCAACCGACCCCTGCTCGATCACGATCCCGAACGAGGCGGTCGGAAGTCGCCGCCACCGACGAGAGTGACCCCTGATGGGGGCCATGATCGCGTTCGCGGAGACGACTCAGAACTCTCCGCGACACATGCCCCGAAGAGCCACCGGGAGGCGGGTGGAATTCCTAATTCCTCATTCCTAATTCCTCATTCCTCATTCTTCATTCCTCATTGCTTCTCCTCGCCACGTACTCCCTCACGCCGCGGCTGAGGACGAAGGCGTGCTCGACGCGGAAACCCACCAGGAGCTTCTCCACCTCCGCCGGCGTGAGGTTGGGCGCGCCGACCACGTCGGCATCCGGGAGCTCGCGGCGCAGTCTGCCGTCGGCGAGGATCCGGTAGCTGCCGGGAGCAGCCGGTATCGTGTCGGCGGCGGCGATCAAGGCGTGCAGGATGCCGCTGCGCCGGCACAGATCGCCGAGGACCTCGATCACGCCCGTCGCTTGATCGGCACTGAGGTAGTCGAGGACATCCCAGGCGAGAACCAGGTCGAAGGACCTCGGGTGTTCGGACGCGAGGCCTGCCAGGGCCCCGCTCTCGGCGCCATGGGCGCGCCCTCGCAGCAGGTCAACGATCTGCAGCCGCGCGGCGCGCGGGCCGAAGAGCGCCACGTTGTCGGGAACGGCCGGACCGAGGTCCAGGATGCGCCACGACCGGCCCGCCGGCAGCGCGGCCAGCACCAGTTCGAGGCCCGGTGCGGCATGGGATACCGGCCCCGGCGGCTGCTCGCCTGCCGGGGCGCGATCGCCGGATCCGTCCGCAGCCACAGGCGGTGCCCGCCGCGGAAAACGCATACCGGTCAGGCGATGGTCTTCGCGGCCGGTCCGGGCGCAGCAGCCTCCTTTGCGGGCTCGCTCTCGCGACCGACGCCGTGCGCGGGCTCGCGTGGCGCGGGCCCGCGGGCGCCACCCGGCTTGGCCGCCGCCTCCATCTCGATGCCGCCGCGGAACACGGCGCCGTCCTCGAGCGCCACCCGCGGCGCGCGAATGTTGCCCTCGACCACCGCCGACCGTCGGAGGACGATCTGCTCCGTAGCCTCCACGTCGCCGACCACCTCGCCCTCCACGACCACGGTCTTGCCGTGCACATCGGCCTTCACCTTGCCGCTCGTGCCGATGGTGACGTTGTGCTTGGCGAGGTTCACGGATCCTTCGATCCGCCCCTGCACGATCAGGTCCTCGTCACCGCCGACCTCGCCCCTGATGGTGATCGACGGCCCGATGGTCGCGGTGCCGCCCCCCTTCGGGGCCGCCGCCCGCGTCTGGGTGGCCGCCGCTGCCGCCGACGGCGAGGAGATGTTCTCGGCCTGGTCCCTCTTGAACATCGTCTGCCTCCATCCTGCGCCCGTAGTGGACGTCGTCGTTCAGTCTGCGCCGCCCCGGCCGTGGGTTCCGTGGCGGGGATCACTCTCCACCCGGGCTCGCGACCCGTCCCCGCCGGCGGACCGCGTGCTATCCTCGAGTGCGCTCGAAGCCGCAACATCCTGTCGTCGGGTGGCAACGCCGGGCGACGCACCGCTTGGAGGGTTCACCATGAAGCTGCTCAAGCGAATCCTGATCGCCCTGGTCGTCATCGTAGCCGCTCTCCTCGTCATCGGCTTCCTCTTGCCCAAGACCCGCCACGTCGAGCGGTCGGTCATGATCGAGGCGCCGCCGTGCGTCGTCTTCGCGCTCGTCAACGGCTTCGGCCGCTTCAACGACTGGTCGCCATTCGTGGCGGTGATGCCCGACGCGACCTACGATTTCTCAGGGCCCGATTTCGGGCCCGGGGCATCGATGAGCTGGACCGTTCCCGGGCCGGACGGCGAGACCGGCAGCCGGACCATCGTCGCCAGCACCCCCTGCGAGCGGGTGGACGTCGAGCTCGACCTCGGACCGGAGGGCAGGGCGCAGTCCGCCTTTCTGCTGCAGCCCGAAACCGGAGGCACCCTGCTCCGCTGGACCTTCGACATCGACTACGGACTGGATCTGCTCGGCCGCTACCGGGGCTTGCTGCTCGACCGTCAGCTCGGGCCCCTGCACGCCCAGGGGCTCGCCAATCTCGAGCGGATCGCCGAGGCGCTGCCGAAGGTCGACTGGTCGGACATCGAGATCGGCATCACCGAGGTCCCTTCCCGGACCATCGCCTACGTCAGCGGCAGTGCCGCCGGCGACGCCGCCGCGATCGCATCGGCTCTGGCCGAGGCCTACGGGCGGGTGGTGGGCTTCGTGACCTCCAACGGTCTCCAGCTCGCGGGCCAGCCGATCGCGATCACGAACTACCGCGACGAGCGTGGCTGGAGCTTCGACGCCGGCCTCCCGGTCAGCGGCTCGCCGGCACGGGGCGTCGGCCCGGACTCCCCGGTGCGCCTCGGCGAGACCTACGGCGGACGGGTGGTGCGCGCGGTCCATGTCGGACCCTACAGCGAGCTCCAGAAAACCTACGATAAGGTCGAGGGCTTCATGACCGTCCACGAGCTCGAGGCCAACGGTCGCCCGTGGGACGTCTTCATCAGCGATCCCGGGAACACCGCCGAGGAGGAGCTGAAGACCGAGGTGTACTACCCGGTGAAGTGAGCCCAGCGTCGACGCCGGACATCGAGAGCCCTCACGCGGGATCCAGCGTCCGCCACCGTCGTAACCGCAACCGGGTTCGCTTCCGGGCCGGGCCCTCAGCGCTTCTGCAGGTTCCGGTACAGGGCCTCGAACTGCTCCGCGAGCTTGTGCGACGGGGCCAGGTACGGCAGCGGTTTCGCCGCCTGGTGCGATTCCCTGATTTTGACCGACGACGAGATGAAGGGCTCGAGGAGCGGCAGGCCCTCGGCGGCAAGCTCGTCCACGAGAAGCTGCGGCAGCCGCGCCCTCGCCTGGAACTGGTTGACGACGATGCCGCCGACCTCGAGCTTCGGATTGTGGTCCTCACGGACCTCGGCCACATTCTCGAGCAGCCCGTAGAGCGCACGGCGGGAGAAATCGTCACAGTCGAAGGGGATGAGGCAGCGATCGCCGGCAATCAGAGCCGACAGGGTGTAGAAGCCGAAGGCCGGCGGGGTGTCGAGGAACACCGCGTCGTAGTCCTCGAGCTCGTCGAGGGCGTCCCGCAGCTTGTAGATCTTGTACTTCGTCTCGAGCTTGCCCTCCAGCTCCTCGAGTCCGGCAGCCGACGGCATCACGTGCAGGTTCTCGAAGCGGGTGTGGTGGATGTACTGCTTCCCGCCCTCGCGGAAGAGCTTGAAGCCGAGGGTCTGGGCGAAGAAGTCGGCGAGGTTCGGCGTCGCCTGCTCGTAGTCCCTCCCCAGCAGGTAGTGGCTGGCGTTGGCCTGCGGGTCGAGGTCGACGACCAGGGTCCGGCGCCGGTCGCGGGCGCTGGCCGCGGCGAGGTTGCAGACGATGGTCGACTTGCCGACACCGCCCTTCTGGTTGAAGACCACCCAGCGCACCGTCGTCCACCTCCGCCGACTCACCCGACCCGAGCATATCCAGCGTGCCGCAGCGGGTCAACACGGGCCGCGTCACCGGGTGCTGCGCTATCGTTGCGGCATGAACCAGCAGCTGCCCGGCTACCGGACATCGAGCGCCCGACGCACGCGGGGAGGTCCCGTGCGCATCGCCGCTGCAGCGTTGGGACTGCTGGTGCTCGCGATCCTGTTCGGCGTCCTCCGGCCCGACGACGTCGGGAATGGGGCGGTGGCGACGACACCGACCGCCACGCCGACGCCTCCGCGGGTCGCGACCGCCGCCGCCACGCCGACCGCCGCCGCTCCCGTCGAGCTGAGTTCGGTATGGGTGGAGGTCGGGACGATCACCCCGACGCCGACCCCGTGGCCGACCCTGGCGCCGCAGCCGAGCCCCACCGCCACCAGCGGGCCGAGCCTGACGCCGCGTCCGGCCGATTGCGTCAGCTTCACCTGGACCTCGCGCCAGATGTTCGCCCCCTTCGCCCACGTCCTGGTGGAGATCAAGGCCGTCAACCGCTGCCGGCGCGACCTCGGGCCGTTCGACCTGTGGTTCGAAATCAGCGGCTGGCGCGACGGCGGGCTCGTGCAGACGGTGCGGGGGCACCCCTTCGACCGGATCCGACCCGGGGCCTCGGGGATCGTCGCGATCGGGCTGCCGGGCTCGATCGACTGGTACGACGAGGTGAGAGTGGAGATTGTGGACTGATTTCGAATTCCGGATTTGCCACCCAACCACTCATGACAGTTTTGAGTTTTGAGTTTTGAGTTGCCACCCGCCCAACGGCTGCGATTTCGAATTTCGAATTTCGAATTTCGAATTTCCGCCCATCCACCCGGACGAGCCACCAAGACACCAAGGACACCAAGAAAATCTCTCGTGTCCTCGTGCCTTACGGGGTCGGAAGTGACCCTGGCGCCAGCTCAAACTCCTGCCCCTCGGAAATTCGCGGCGGGAGGTGGGTCGGGCGGAGGCCGACGTGGATTTCCGAGGGTGGGAGGGTGGGGGGCGGGGGCGGG
>DATIVB010000421.1:0-1754 GCA_035466375.1 Chondromyces sp. | reverse complement strand
GGGCGGTGCTCCAGCCGCCCTCGACCCAGGCGACCGCAGCTGCGGCCGGGCGCCCACCGTCGAGAGCGTGCGAGGAGATCCGCACCCTGCCGGAACGAGCATCACGAAGGCCGTCGATGGCAGCCGCGCGGTGCCAGCGCTGCATGGCCGCCAGGTCGCCGCTCGCGGCCGCGACCACGACCTCGCCCGACTCGCCCCGGGTGAGCAGTGCGACCGAGCAGCCGCCCAGGGCCTTGGCGAGGTCGGCGACCGCGCCCTCGACGTCCGGCGACCAGCGGCTGATCAGCTTCGCCGCACAGGCGTCGAGGGCCTCGGACCAGGCGATGGAGGTGCGTGGCGGGATGCCGACCTCGGTGGTCCGGCCATGGTCGGTACCGCCGCCTCCGCGTCGCGCCGGCTGGTCGTCGAGGGTGATGGAAAGGGCGTGCTCGTCTGCCTTCAGCGACTCGAAGGTCAGGACGACCGGCCCGAACTGGACCCAGTCGTTCTCGCCGAGCCGGGCCTGGCGGACGCGGACACCGTTGACGAAGGTGCCGTTGGTGCTGCCGAGGTCCTCCAGCCTGACGCCGTCGCCGTTCACGGTCAGAACCGCATGGCTCCGCGAGACCTGACGCACGGGGATGTGGATCGGGTTGGCGGGGTCCGCGCCGACGCGGTTGTCTCCAGGGCCGAGGACGAAGACCGCCGGCGCCCCCTGCAGCTCGCCGTGGAGTCGGAACACCCTCTCATCCTGAGATCTCTGGTCCGGCATTGGGATCCCTCCGGGACGATTCTAGCCCGGATCAGGAGTTCTGGCGAGCCAGCACCTCGCGCGCGAGGACCCCGGGCAAGAGATCCGGGGGCTGGTCGCGGGCGAGCCCGGCGGCGAGGGCGGTCGCCCGCCCGTGATCGCCCGTGGTCTCGAGGGCCATCGCCTGCAGGGCGCGGGCGAGGACCAGGTTCTGGTTGTCGACGAAGTCGACCCTGGCCGTGGACTCGAGGGTGGCGATCGCGTTTTCGAGGGCGGCCAACGCCGCCTGCGGTTCGGAAAGGCCGAGGTGGGCGGCCGCGAGGGCCACCCGGCCGATCCCCGCGCCGTCCGGGTTCAACTCGACGAATCGCTCCATCCGACCGATGTCGTCCGGGTCGGAGCGGCCGAGCCGCCAGCGGGCAAGAGCGCCGATCGCTTCACCCTGGGCGGCGAGGGGAGTGCTTTCCAACTCGCAGTCGGCCACGAGGCTCTGGTCCCACCACAGACGGGCGGAGGCGGCGAAAATGCTGCGGCGCAGGCGGTGCTCCGACACGCGCGCAACGGACGGAGCGAGGAACTCGATCGCAGTGGCGAGGGTGGAGGGATCGCCGAGGGCGGTCGCTATCTGCACCAGCAGGACGAGCCCGTCATGGTGGGAGCGGGATGTGCCGCCCGTGTCGACCAGCTCGAGGATCGTGGAACGCGCCGCCTCGAGATCGCCCGAGACCGCCTCCAGGTTGCCCTGGAGGTAGGTCAGATCCTGGTCTCGTTGGTCCTCTCCCGTCGCGCGCAGCATCTCGAGTGCGCCGTCGAGATCACCGGTCGCCGCCAGTGCGCGGGCCCCGGACAGGGCCAGAATCAGCCGGTAGGGCGGCTCCTCGAGCAGTGGTCCGGCTTAGAGGCGCAGACGTGCGATGCGATCGTGCACTCCGCCGGAGGTGATCGCGCCGCGGTCGGGCTGGAGCAGCGCGAGACCGGTCATGAACGCGATTCGTTCCCGGCGCAGATCGTGGCCTGCGTTGGG
>DATIVB010000420.1:0-3335 GCA_035466375.1 Chondromyces sp. | reverse complement strand
GGGCGGTGCTCCAGCCGCCCTCGACCCAGGCGACCGCAGCTGCGGCCGGGCGCCCACCGTCGAGAGCGTGCGAGGAGATCCGCACCCTGCCGGAACGAGCATCACGAAGGCCGTCGATGGCAGCCGCGCGGTGCCAGCGCTTCATGGATGCCAGGTCGCCGCTCGCGGCCGTCACGACGACCTCGTTCGACTCGCCCCGGGTCAGCAGTGCGACCGAGCAGCCGCCGAGCGCCTTGGCGAGGTCGGCGACCGCGCCCTCGACGTCCGGCGACCAGCGGCTGATCAGCTTCGCCGCGCAGGCGTCGAGGGCCTCGGACCAGGCGATGGAGGTGCGCGCCGGGATGCCGACCTCGGTGGTTCGGCCGTGGTCGGTACCGCCGCCGCCGCGCCGCGCCGGCTGGTCGTCGAGGGTGATGGAGAGGGCGTGCTCGTCCGCCTTCAGCGACTCGAAGGTGAGGACGACCGGCCCGAACTGGACCCAGTCGTTCTCGCCGAGCCTGGCCTGGCGGACGCGGACGCCGTTGACGAAGGTCCCGTTGGTGCTGCCGAGGTCCTCGAGCCTGACGCCGTCGCCGTTCACGGTCAGGACCGCGTGGCTCCGCGAGACCTGGCGCACGGGGATGTGGATCGGGTTGGCGGGGTCCGCGCCGACGCGGTTGTCGCCGGGGCCGAGGACGAAGACCGCCGGCGCCCCCTGCAGCTCGCCGTGGAGTCGGAACACCCTGTCTTTCTGAGAATCCTGGGCAGGCATGGCGGCCCCTCCGGGTCGATTCTAGCCCGGATCAGTCCTTCTGGCGAGCCAGCACCTCGCGTGCGAGGATCCCCGGCAGGAGATCGGGGGGCTGGTCGCGGGCGAGCTCGGCGGCGAGGGCGGCCGCCCGCCCGCGTTCACCCGCCGCCTCGAGCGCCACCGCCTGCAGGGCGCGGGCGAGAACCAGGTTCTGATGGTCGACGAAATCGACCCTGGCCGTGGACTCGAGGGCGGCGATCGCCGTGTCGAGGACGGCCAGCGCTTCGCGAGGTGTGGAGCGGCCGAGGTGGGCGGCGGCGAGGGCCACCCGGCCGAGCCCCGCGCCGTCGGGGTTCAGCTCGATGAAGCGCTCCATCCGATCGACGTCGTCCGGGTCGGTGCGGCCGAGCCGCCAGCGGGCAAGACAAGCGAGGGCCTCGCCCTCGGCGGCCACCGACGTGCTTCGCAGCTCGCAGTCGGCCGCGAGGCTCTGGTCCCACCACAGGTCCGCCCATGCTCTGAGGATGTGCCGCCGCAGACGGTGCTCCGGATTTCGCGCGAAGTCCGGGGTCGCGAGATCGATCGCGAGCGTGGCGGTATCGCGGTCACCGAGAGCAGCTGCAATTTGCACCAGCACGATCAGCCCGTCGTGGTGAGACCGCGCAGTCACGCCGTCGTCGATGAGCTCCAGAACGCAGGCCCGCGCCGCCGCCAGGTCGCCACCGATCGCCAGCAGGTTGCCCTCGAGGTAGATCAAATCGTCGTCCCTCTGCCCTGCGGCCGTTCCGCGCAGAAATTCAAGGGCGCTGTCGAGATCGCCGACGGCGGCGAGCGACCGCGCACCGGTCAGGGCCAGAATCAGCCGGTAGGGCGGCTCGTCGAGCAGCGGCCCGGCGTTGTGTCGGGCGCGCGCGATGCGGTCTCGCACCCCGCCGGGTGTGATCGCACCCGAGTGCGGCTGCAACGGAAGAAGAGCATCCAAAAACTCAAGCCGCTGCCGGCGCAGGTCGCGGCCCGCGTTCGGGCCCGGGAGAGGGTTGCCGAAGCGGTCGATGTGGAAGCTGTCTTCCGGCCCCTGGCCGATGACGACCGAACCGTCCGGCCCGGGCATCATGCGGTCACCGCTGCGACCAACCCCTCGGAGAGCCTCATCGAGCGGCAGGTAGTCGCGCCAGGCGCCGATGCGTGCGGTGCCGAGGGGGCCCAACGGGGGAGCGCTGAGGCCCGGTTGGTGCCCGCCGCTACTGAGCCGCTCACCGGGCGGCACGAGGGTGATGTCGCCGTAGACAGGGGTGTAGCCGAGGGCGTTGTTGACACCGAAGAAGCGCAGGCCGGGCGACCCGTCGCCGTCTCCGGGGGTGATCACTGTGAGGTGCCCGGGGTGGACCAGCGTATATTCCCAGTGGTCCCAGCGCGGCCAGTAGACCACGACGGCGACTGGGTAGAAGACGACGTGCTGGCAGTGAACGACGAGCTCCTGCCATCCGTCGCCGTCGAGGTCGAGCGCCTGCGGGATCGGGCGGAGCTCGATCCGATACGGAAACCTCCACTTCGTGATCAAGTCCTCCGGCACCAGCCTGGTCAGCACTGCACCGCGGGAGTCGAGAACCACGACGAAGGACTGCAGCTTCTCCTGCGATCGGACATCGTGCTCCGCGGCAGGGCGGCCGGCGAGTACGAGCTCGGCATGGCCGTTGCGGTCGAGGTCGTTCTCGAAGCTGATCTCCACCGGCGCCGGCAGCACGTGGCTCCAGGTGCGGTGTCCCTCGGTGTCGAGACCGTGGACGGCGGCGCCGTCGACTTCGAAGCGGACGGTCTCGCGGTGCAGCAGCCAGGGGGCTGCGAGAGCCGCCACCGCGACGACGGCGGCGGCTGCCGCCGCGACGACCAGGGTTCGCCGCCGCGGCCTCGGCCACACGCGGCGCGTCTCGATCGCCCGCCGGACGCGGGCGGCGGTGGGCCGGTCGTGCGGTTTGGGCGCCAGCATCCGGGCGAGCAGCCGCGCCGTCCAGCGCGGCGCTTCGGGCCGGCTTCGCCTGATCGACGGCGGTGCCTCGCGCTGCCGCCGGGTCAGGGTCGCGACCGCGGTGTCCGAGGTGAGGGGGACCGTGCCGGCGAGGCACTGGTAGAGGGTCATGCCGAGGCCGTAGACGTCGCTCGCCCCGGTGAGTTCGCCGCCCAGGCCCTGCTCAGGGGCCATGTAGGCGGGCGTACCCACCACCATCTCGGTCGCGGTGACCGTCATGCCCTGCTCGAGGGGGCGGGCGAGGCCCATGTCGCAGAGCTTGGCGGTACCGTCGGGAGCGAGGAGGATGTTGCCCGGCTTGACGTCGCGGTGCACCAGCCCGAGGCCGTGCAGGTGCTCCAGGGCGGCCGCCACCTGGCGGCCGATGTCGGCTGCCTCGTCAGGCGCGAGCCGTCGGCCGTCGGCCAGCCGCTGCTTGAGACTCTCGCCCTCCACCAGCTCCATGCTGAGCCACAGCAGCTCGCCGTCCTCGTGCAGATCGTAGACGGCGACCAGGTTGGGGTGCCCCTGGCGCGCGGCGCGGACCTCGCGCCTCAGGCGCTCGTGGGTGGTGGCGTCCCGGAGATCGGGGTGGAGGAG
>DATIVB010000419.1:0-4204 GCA_035466375.1 Chondromyces sp. | reverse complement strand
GGGCTTGCCGTCGCCGCCGCGGCCGCCGACGTCGCGGTGGTGCTGGTGTGGTGCGGAAGGACGCGGTTCAGCGACGCCCTGGCCTGGGAGGCAGCCGCGATCGCGAGCGCGCTCACCCTCGCCTTTCTGCTGATGCTCGAGCCGGAGCGTCGGCGCCCCCGCCCCGCCGCCGGTGAAGGGCTGGGATGGCCGGCGGTGGTCGCCGCGATCGGCTTCCTGGTTCTGCTGGTGGGCGTGCCGTTGGGCGCGGTCGAGTCGTTGTGGCCGTGGCTCGCCGGTTGGGCTGTGCTGGCGGCGGTCCTGGTCCGGCTGGCAGGGGTCGCCGGGTTCGCCTGGCTGACCGCGGTATCGGGCGGGCTCGCCGGGCTCGGCTTCGCGCTCTTCTTCGCGGTCCACGGCCGGACGCCGGCGCTGCCCGCGCCGCCGCTCTTCTTCGGCCTCGTGATGGCGGCGGCGGCGGTCTTCCAGCTGCTGGCGGTCACCCGCCCCGGAGGGCCGGACACGAGGTGGAGGGAGGCTGCGGCGGCGGCCCTCCCCCTGGCCGTGCTGCTGGCCCTGGTGGTCGAGTCCGGCGAGCCGTCGCTGGCGCCGGGTCTCTACCACCTGGTGTCGATCCTCCTCGCGCTGCTGGTCGTCCTTGCGTCGACCCGGCTCGAGGAAGGGCGTCTGGTGCTGGCGGTGATGGCGGTGCTCGCGCTGCAGCACCTGCAGTGGGTCACGACGTTTCCCGGGCTCGCCGATGCGCCCGGAACGACGCTGGCGGCGATGGCCTTCCAGCTCGGCGCCGTCAGCCTCTTCGTGGCCTGGCCGTTTCTCGCCGCCGGCCGCCTCGCCGGCGACCGTTGGGCGTGGTATGCGGCCGCCCTGGCGCCGGTGTTGTGGTTCCCGTCTCTGAAGAGGTTGTACGAGATCCGCTTCGGCGACGCGTCCATCGGCCTCCTGCCGCTGCTGCTCGGCGGGGTCGCGCTGGCGGCGGCCTACCGGTCGCGCGGGTTGTGGGCCGCGGGCGACCCGAACCTGCGCCGCAACCTGGCGTGGTTCGCCGCCGTCGCGTTGGCGTTCGCCAGCGTCGCCATCCCGCTCCAGCTCGACAAGCAGTGGGTCACCATCGGGTGGGCCCTCGAGGGCGCCGCCGTGATGGTGCTGTGGCGGCAGCTCGACCACGCCGGCCTCAAGTACTTCGGCCTCTTGCTGCTGGCCGCGGTGACGGTGCGGCTGGTCGCCAACCCCGCGGTGCTCGGCTACTCGGCGCACCCGGGCTGGCCGGTCCTGAACTGGCTCGCCTACACCTACCTGGTGCCGGCGGCCTGCCTGGTGGGCGCGGCCCTGGTGCTTCGGCCGCTCGAGGTGGCCCGGGCGTTGGACGTGGAGCGTCCGCTGTACGCCCGCGGATGGGCGGTGGGCTCCGCGGGCTGCGGCCTGGCCGCCGTCGCGGTGGTCTTCGTGTGGATCAACCTGACGGTCTTCGACGCATTCTCGCGCGGCGCGCCCCTCAGCATCTCGTTCGAGCGCCTGCCAGCGCGGGACCTCACGCTGTCGCTGGCCTGGGCGCTCTACGCCCTGCTGCTCCTCGGGATCGGCATGGCGCGCCGCAGCCAGGGGCTGCGCTGGATCAGCCTCGCCTTCCTGGTTCTGACGATCGCCAAGGTCTTTCTCTACGATCTCGGCGAGCTCAGGGACCTCTACCGGGTGGCGTCTCTCCTCGGCCTCGCGGTATCGCTCATCCTGGTGTCCCTGGCGTACCAGCGTTTCGTCTTCGGGCGCGCGCCGGAGCCCGGGACATGAGCCGCCAGGCCTGCGGTCCGATCGCGATTGCCCTCGCGGCACTCGCCGTGGCGGCGGCGGGCGCGGAAGCTCCCCGAGACCTCGCGACCCTGTTCCCGCAGCAGGCCCCGATCTTCGTCGACGGCGGCGGCATCGCGCGCCTCGTGCTGCCGGCCGAGGTGCTCGGCGCCTGCCGGGCGGACCTCTCCGACCTCAGGGTTTTCGACCGCGAGGGCCGCGAGGTCGCGTACCTGGTGGACAGCGGGCGGGCGCCGGAGCAGCGGCTCGAGGCGACGGAGGCCCTGACCCCCGAACTCCTGGCCGTCGACCGGCGGCGCATCGACCGCGAGTCAGGCCCGCCGCTGTGGCAGGAGCGATTCGAGATCGCCCTGCCGGCGGCGGCGCCGGCCTCCGGAAGTTGGACCCTCGTGCTCGAGACCCGTCGTCCATCCTTCGTGCGCCGGGTCGACGTCGCCCAGATCGGGGCCGACGGCTCCCGAACCGGGTTGGTCGACGGCGGCTCGTTGTTCCGCCTCCAGGCGCCGCTCCGGGAACGGCTGGAAGTCGCGCTGCCGGAGACCGCCGCCGGCCGGCTGCGGGTGACGCTCGCCGGCGAGGACGGCCCCTACCTCGAAACGGTGCTCCGGCTCGAGAGCACGCGGCTGATGGCCGGGGCGGAGCGGGCGAGCGTCAGGCTCGAGGAGCTCGGCCGGCGGCGGGCCGACGGCCGCACCGTGGTCGAGCTGGAACGACCGCGCGGCCTGGTTCCGGACCTTCTCGTGCTTGACGCTGCGACGCCGGCGTTCAGTCGCCGCGCGGAGGTCTGGGACCACGGAGCGGGGGCTTCGGACGCGAGGCTCGGCGAGGGGCTCGTCTTCAGGCTCCGCACCTTCGCCACCGTCGAGGAGACCTCGCTGCCGGTGGCCCCCGCGCACGGCGACCGGCTGCTGGTGATCGTCGACGACGGTGACAGCCCACCGCTCGAGGGCCTCGTGGTGAGCGCGGTCGTGCGGAGGCCGGCGCTCCTCTTCGCGCTGCCGGAGGGCCCGTCCGGCGAGCCCGCCGGCGTCCTGCGGTACGGCGGCGGGCGCGCCTTCCGCCCCCGCTACGACCTCGCCGGACTGGCGGCGGCCTTCGGGCCGGGGACGCCCGGTGCAGCGGCAGAAGCGCTGATCGACCCGCAGCGCCTGGCCGTCGCGCACCTCGGACCGGCACGGGCCAACCCGGCGTTCGATGCCGCGCCGGCTTTGGCCTTCGCGCAGCGCGCCGGGGCGGCGCTCGACCGCGCGCCCTTTTCGCACCGCCGGCAGCTGGCGGTCGCACCCTCTCCGGAGGGCCTGTCGCGCCTGGTGCTTCTTCCGGAGGATGCGGCCCTCCTCAGGCCGGACCTCGCGGACCTTCGGATCGTCGACCCGGACTCGCGGCAGTGGGCCTACCTCCTCGAGGATGAAGCCGAGGTGGAGACCCGGGAGCTGCCCGTCGGGGAACGCCGCACCGAGGCCGGGGTCAGCTCCTACCGCCTGGAGCTGCCGGTGGTCCCTGCGGTGCTCGCACGGCTCGTGATCGAGGTGCGCGAGCCCTTCTTCGACCGCGCGTTCTGGCTCGAGGCCTCGCTCGACGGCGATCAGGAGACGACGACGCTGGCGCGAGGTCGCCTGGTGCGCCGGATCGGAGACCCGCGGCCGCTCACCGTCGAGCTGCCGCAAACCGCCGTCCACGCCCTGGATCTCCGCATCGAGGACGGGGACGACGCAGCGCTGGTTCTGGGCAGGGTCAGCGCCCGTTTCCCGCTGGCGGCGGTCTTCTTCGCCGCTCCCGAGGGCGCCTACGAGCTCCTGCTCGGGCATCCGGACGCCGCCCCTCCGAGGTACGAGCTGGCGCGGGTCCGCGACGTCGTACTCGCCGTCGCCAGCACGGAGGCCGCAGCGGGGCCGCTGACCGCCAATCCCGACTTCGAACCGGGCTTCGGGTCGGCCCGGCGCGGTGCCCTGCTGCAGGCCGCGTTGTGGGCGGCAATTGCGGTCCTGGTGGTGTTTCTCACCGCCCTGACCCTTCGACTCGCGCGCCAGGAGCGCTGAGCATTTCTTTACTTGCGCTTCGCCGGGTTTGAGCTATCCTCGGTCCCCGGTATGAGAAAACGCAGCGAAGAAGGGGAGGTGCTCATGGCGAGCGAATGGGTGCGACGTGTGTTCCAAATGACGTCGATCGTGATGGTTCTCGTCCTGGCCGCAGCCGGGACGGTCGTGGCCCAGGAGGCGCCTCCGGCGGCGGATCCGCAGGCCGTCGAGGGGGACGAGGGGGCGAGGCCGGTCGCGGTGGGTGAGATCACCGTCACCGCGCGCAAGGTCGAGGAGAACATCCAGGACGTGCCGATCTCGATCTCGACCCTCCAGGGTGAGGATCTCGACATTCTCACCACCGGCGGCGCCGACGTGCGGGC
>DATIVB010000418.1:0-2718 GCA_035466375.1 Chondromyces sp. | reverse complement strand
GCTGTTCACCGGGGAGACGGCGACGGACGTGATCGGGGCGGTGGTGCACAAGGAGCCGGACCTCGACGAGCTGTCCTCCAGGGTGCCGGGGCGGATCCGGCGGCTGCTCGAGCGCTGCCTGGAGAAGGACGTCAACCGCCGCCTGCAGTCCATCGGCGAGGCGCGGATCGCGCTTCAAGAGTGGCTCGAGAACCCGCAGGAAGACGCGGGCGTCGAGGTGCAGGCCGCGCCGTGGCGGCGCTGGCTGCCGTGGCTGACGGCCGCCGCGGGCCTCCTCATCGGAGGGATCCTGGTCCGGGGGCTCGCTCCGGGCGGCGAGACGGCCTCCGAGCCGGTGCGCCGCTTCGAGGTCCAGATCGCCGACTCCGTGCTCGACTGGTCGCTGGGCTCGGGCGTCGTGCTGTCGCCCGACAGCGAGCACCTCGCCTATGTCGAGGGCGGCGGCAACGAGTCGACGCTCTTCCTCCGCCCCCTCGACCAGTTCGAGGGCCACCGCGTGGCGGGAGGCAGCGGGACCGAGGCCGCGTACCACCCCTTCTTCTCTCCGGACGGGCAGTGGCTGGGCTACGTCACGCCGGTCGCCCTCAGAAAGGTGTCGGTGACCGGCGGCGCTCCGATCACGCTCTGCCAGCTCGACCGCAGCCGCGGGGCGAGCTGGGGGCCGGACGGCACCATCGTCTTCGCGCCGTCGGCGAACGCCGGCCTGTCGATCGTTCCCGCGACCGGCGGCGATCCGCAGCCGCTCACGACCCTCGACGAGGCGAACGGCGAGGTCAGCCACCGCTGGCCGCAGTGGCTGCCGGGCGGCACCAGGATTCTCTACACCTCCGGCACCGATTTGTCCGACTTCTCGGGCGCCAGCCTGGTGGTTCTGGACGTCCCGAGCGGCGAACGCACCGTCATCCACCGCGGCGGCTTCTATGCCCGCTACGTTCCCACCGGGCACGTGCTGTACGTCAACGACGGCACGGTCTTCGCCCTCCCCTTCGACGTCAAGAAGCTCAAGGCCACCGGCTCGCAGTTCCCGGTCCTCGAAGGTATTGAAGCGGACGAGACGCACGGCTCGGCCCAGTTCGACGTCGCCCAGACCGGACTGCTCGGATACCTGCCGGGCGTCGTCGACCTCCGCCCGTTCTCCATCGTGCGGGTCGATGCGGCGCAGCGTCGCGAGATTCTGTGGCAGGAAGCGGGCGTGTTCGGTTCGCCGAAGCTTTCGCCCGATGGCAACCGGCTGGCGCTGTCGGTGCTGCGCGACGGCAACTGGGATATCTGGGTGTACGACCTCGAACGCGGCGTGGCGACCCGGATCACCTTCGGCACCGGGTACGACGCCGACCCTGCGTGGTCGCCCGACGGAGGCTGGCTCGCCTTCGCCTCCGACCGGGACGGCGAGATGACGGTGTACCGCAAGCGAGCCGACGGTTCCGGCCAGGCCGAGCGCCTGATCGCGCCCGACCTGCTGCCGAGCCCGTTTCCCAACTCCTGGTCACCGGACGGGCGCTGGCTGGCGGTGAGCCCGACGGGGGCGGGGGGCAACGATCTGTGGATCGTGCCGGCGGACGGTCAGGGCGATGGCGAAGCGCTGATGGCGACCCCGTACTCCGAGGTCTTCGCCGCCTTTTCTCCCGACGGCCGATGGGTCGCGTACGAGTCCGACGAGTCCGGCCGCCGCGAAGTGTACGTCGGGTCGTTCCCGGCAGGCGGCGGGAAGTGGCAGATCTCCGACGAGAGCGGCTCCCAGGCAGTGTGGTCCCGCGATGGTAGCCGCCTCTACTACCGGACCGACGAGGGCGTCATGGTGGTCGATGTCGACGGCAGCGGTACGAGCTTCCGGGCCGGCAAGCCGCGGCCCGCGATCTCCGGCGAATACATCGGTGGGCTCAACGGCGTGCAGGCCGGCAACTACTTCTTCCCCGACTACGACGTCGCCCCCGACGGGAGCTTTGTGCTCTTCGCCGGCGACGAGCAGCCCGAGGGCGTGACCACGGCCAAGCTCGTCACCGGCTGGTTCAGCGAGCTCAAGCGGCTGACCACCGCGACCGGCAAGTGAGAGCGGCGGAGGAGGACGGACCCATGATCGGCAGCAGTGTTTCGCACTACCGGGTGAGCTCGAAGCTGGGCGAGGGCGGGATGGGGGAGGTGTGGGGCGCCGAGGACACGAAGCTGGGGCGGCAGGTGGCATTGAAGATGCTGCCGGAGCTGTTCGCGCAGGACGCGGAGCGGCTGGCGCGCTTCGAGCGCGAGGCGCGGTTGCTGGCGTCGCTGTCGCACGCGAACATCGCAGGGATCCACGGGCTCGAGGAGTTCGAGGGCAAGCGTTTCCTGGTGATGGAGCTGGTGGAGGGGGAGACGCTGGCGGAGCGGGTGCGTCGGGGCCCGCTTCAGGTGGAGGAGGCGGCGCGGATCGGGGTGCAGATCGCGGAGGCGGTGGAGGCGGCGCACGAGAAGGGGGTGGTGCACCGGGACCTGAAGCCTGCGAACGTGAAGATCACGCCGGAGGGCCGGGTCAAGGTGCTGGACTTCGGTTTGGCGAAGGCGCTGACGGCGGACCCGATGTCGGGGGACTCGGGGGCGCAGGACCTGTCGTTGTCGCCGACCCTGACGCAGGCGATGACGGGTCTGGGGGTGCTGCTGGGGACGGCGGGGTACATGAGCCCGGAGCAGGCGCGGGGCAAGCCGGTGGACCGGCGGGCGGACATCTGGTCGTTCGGCTGCATT
>DATIVB010000417.1:0-5699 GCA_035466375.1 Chondromyces sp. | reverse complement strand
TGGTAGATCAGCTCCGGAAGGTTGATGGCGTCCCAGTACGAGAAGACCGGCCCGTGGAGACAGGTGAAGGTGTAGCCGACCGCGCAGTGGCCGCACTTGCCGATGCCGCACTCCATGCGCCGCTCGAGGCTGAGGTAGATGCGGTCCTTGCCGAAGCCGAGCGCGACGAGCTTCTCGAGCATGAACCGGTAGAAGACCGGCGGGCCGCAGGCGGCGGCGAAGGTCCGCGACACGTCGATCTCGACGTCGTCGATGAGCTCGGTCACGACTCCTTCCTGGCCGTCCCACGACCTTCCGTTGGTGGAGTCGACCGCGAGCAGGATCTCCGCGTCGCGGCGCCTGCGCAGGGTCTCCAGCTCGTCCCGGAAGAGGACCTGCTCCGGCGACCGGCTGCCGTACAGCAGGATCACCCGTCCGAAATGCTCCCGCAGGTCGATCAGGTACTGCAGCAGCCCGCGCATCGGCACCATGCCCAGGCCGCCCGCCACCAGCAGCACGTCGTGGCCGACGAATCGCTCCACCGGGAAACCGTGCCCCAGCGGTCCGCGCAGCCCCACCTCATCGCCCTCCTGCATGTGGTCGAAGAGGTAGTCCGTGAGGACACCGGCGCGGCGGATCGCGAGCTGGATGACCCCGGTCCGGGTCGGCGCCGACGGCAGCGAAAAGGGCGCTTCACCGACTCCGAGCACCGACAGCTCGACGAACTGGCCCGGACGCCAGGTGAAGCGGCGGGCGAGCTCGGGGTCGGCGAAGCGGAGCTCGAAGAGGCGCACGTCCGCCACCAGGTCCTGGACCCTCATGACCCGCGCCGGTGCGGGCTGGTAGGGGTTGGACCCGGTCGCCAGCTCACGCTCGCCGCGGCGTGGGCGGTACGGCGGGGGCAGATCGAGAGTCACGGCGCACCTCGCACCAGCTCGAAGACCTCGACGACGTTGATGCCGGTCGGACAGTTCTCGATGCAGCGCCCGCAGCCGACGCACGACGGCATGCCGAACTCGCGCACGAAGGCCTCCTGCTTGTGGTAGTAGCGGTTGCGCACCCTGTCGCCGCGGTCGCCGCGGAAGCTGTGGCCGCCGGCGACCAACGCGTAGTCGCGGAAGAGGCAGGAGTCCCAGGTCCTGAGGCGGGCCACCGCCTCCGGCCGCACCTCGTCCATGACGTTGAAGCACGAGCAGGTCGGACACACCATCGAGCACGAGCCGCAGCACAGGCACTTCTTGCCGAGCTCGTCCCACACCGGGTCGTCCTTCTTCAGGTCGAGGATGAAGGGCAGGTCCGTCACGTCGAGCTGCAGCTCGAACGCCTGCTCGCGAGCCCGGAGCCGCTCCAGGTACTGGCGGCTGTCCTGCCGGGTGCCGGGCTCGAAGAGCTGCGGGTTGGCGCGCACGATGTCATCGCCCACCGAGCTGCCCACGACCACCTGGGTCCAGCCGTCGAGCGGCGTCAGGAAGAGATCGAAGCCGTCATCCGCGGTGGAGGTGCCGAGCGAGCTGCAGAAGCATTTCTCGTCCGGCCAGCAGCCGTAGCCCACGACAACGAACTGCTCGCGGTTGCGGCGGTAGTAGGGGTCGGGACAGTCTGCGAGGTAGAGCAGATCGAGGATCTTGAGGGCGTGGATGTCGCAGGCGTGGGCGCCGAAGAACACCTGCGGCCCGGCGTCGTTGTCGGCCGAAACCACGGCGTTCTGGCCGCCGTCGGATCGCAGCATCTCGAAACGGGTCTTGAGCAGCAGCTTCTTGAAGGGGAGCACGGTGCGCAGGGCCTCGGGCCTGGCCCGCGACACATCCTCGTCGATCATTTCCAGGGTGTAGAGGCCCTGCTCGGCCTCGACCGGCGCCCACACCCTTCCCCACGCACCGAGCCCGGCGACAAAATCATCGAGGAGTCCGGACTTCATCCTCAGGGTTTGCATGGCCTCCACCCGAGAACGTGAAAAAAATCACATTCTCCACAGGCAATATGGTGCCCGATTGGCGAAACTGCAAGGGCTATACTCCGCGACAAGGAGCTTGTGGATGCGCCATCTGACCGGTCTCGCCCTCTCGCTCGCCCTGATCGCCGCCGGTTGCGGGGGCGACCGAGCGGTCGACTCCGTTCCCGCCGCGAAGGATGCGAATGATGCCGGCGCCGACCCGGAAACGGCCCCGGTCGGCGCCTCGCCCGGCAGTCTCGGCGACGTGACCACCGAGGTCCGGGTCGCGCCGGAGATCGCCGATGCGTGGTCCGCCGTCCGGATCGAGGTCGTGGATCGGGACACCGGCGACGAGCAGGTCTTCGAGGTCCCACTCGGCGGCGCCGACCTTCTCGGGGACAGCGGTCTGGTGCTCTCGGCCGAGACCTTCGTGCCCGACTTCCTCATGGACGAGAACGGGATCAGGAGCCGCACCGCCGAGCCCCACAACCCGGCGGTGCGGGTCGTCATCTCCGGCGACGGCATGGAGGACTACCGGGGATGGCTGTTCGCCGCAATGCCCGAGATCCAAGCCTATCCACATCCCCGGTACCGGGTGCTCCTCGTGGAGGGGATCCCCGCCGGGTAGAACCTCTTTCCCATCCCGATCCCGGTCCCGATCCCGATCCCGAAACCATCCGGGTTGCCGAGAAACTCGAACGCGGCGGACCTTCGGGTCGATGCAGTGGTCTTCAACTACCGTGGCGCAAGGGCCCGGGAACGGGCACGGGCACGGGATCGGGATCGGGATCGGAGCCTACAGCAGCTTGTGGAGGTTGGCGGCGAGCGTCAACTTCCGGACGCGCTGCTGGAAGCGCTTCGTCATCATGAGATCGGGGGCGGTGGCGTACTTGCCGAGCCCCTTGCCGTAGAGCAGCGGCAGCGCCGCGCCGAGGAACTTCGAGAAGTCCCGGTCGTAGGGGTAGTGCCAGGCGGACGCGTCGCCCGCGCCGTCATCGCGGAAGACGTACTTGATGTTGACCAGCTCGTGGAGCCCGATCGGACCGTGCGCCCGGCCGATGCCGCTGTCGCCGAGGCCGCCCCACGGCGCCGTCACCTCGCCGGCCGCCACGATGCCGTGCTCGTTGATGCCCACCGCGCCCGCGGCGAGCTCGCGTTGGAACCTCGCGGCGGTCTCTTTCGACCGCGTCCACCCCGACGCCGTGAGCCCGTACTGCGAGTCATTCGCCCGGCGGATGCCCTCGTCGACATCGTCCACCTTGAAGATCGGCATGGTCGGCCCGAAGGTCTCCTCGCGCGCCATCTCCGCCTCGTCGGGGACGTCGACGAGCACCGTCGGCGGGTAGAAGAACCCCGGCCCGCCCGGGGTCTCGCCGCCGACGAGGCAGCGTGCTCCCCTGGCCACGGCATCGGAAACGTGCGCCGCGACGATCTCGCGCTGACCGCGGTTGGCGAGCGGCCCGAGGTCGGTACCCGTCGCGCCCGGATCTCCGACCACGAGCGTCGAGGTGAGCTCGACGATCCTTGCGACAAGACGGTCGTAGATTTCGGCCACCACATACACGCGCTCGACCGATGCACAGGACTGTCCGGAGTTCATGAACGCGGCCCACACCAGGCCGCGGGCGGTGCGCTCGAGCGGGGCGTCGGCAGCGACCACGGCTGCGTCGTTGCCGCCGAGCTCGAGTTGGCAGGGCAGAAGCCTCTGTGCACATGTTGCGGCCACGCGCCTGCCGACCTCCACCGAGCCGGTGAACAGCACCTTGGCGACCGCCGGGTGCTCGAGGAGGATCCCGGTCGCCGATCCCGGCAGGGCGACTGCGTTGAAGACCCCTGGCGGGACGCCGGCGCGGCGTGCCTGGTCCGCCAACAACAATCCCGTGAGAACCGAGTCCGAGGCCGGCTTCATGACCACGGTGTTGCCGGCGACCAGGGCCGGTACGACCCCCCACATGGGTATCGCCACGGGGTAGTTCCACGGCGTGATGATCGAGATCACGCCGAGCGGGTCGAAACGGTAGCCCGCCTGCCAGTGTGCGAAGAGCAGCTGGTCCGGCGCCACCGAGCGGAAGCCCAGGTGGTGATCGGCGGTCCGCATCCAGTACTCCAGGGTCGCGCACGCGGGCACCAGATCGACGAGCATGGCCTCGGTGGTCGGCTTGCCCATCTCGGCCGCGACCAGGGCCGCGACCTGGTCAGCCTCGGCGACCATGATCTCGAGCCAGCGACCGAGAATCTGCTGTCTCTTTCGGATAGGGGTCGCGGCCCAGGCCGGGAAGGCCGCCCGCGCGGCTTCGACGGCCCTCGCGGCGCCCTCGGCGTCCAGGGCCCGCGCGGTGGCGATCGGCTCCTCGGTCGCGGGGTTCACGGCGACGATCGACCCTGGCCCCGGCACATCCCGGTTGTCGATGATGGAATCTGTGAGGATCTTCATGAGCGCATTGTAGGCGATCGTGCCGCACCCGCGGCTCGACCTTCAGGCAATCCGGCGCACACCCTCCGCGGCGGCCACCGACCCCACGACCACCGGGCTCGCCCCACGCCGGTAGGCTGCGATCGCCGCCTGCATGTCGTGCTCCCCGAGGGCGATCGCCAGCCGGATCCTCGCCCACTCCATGGTCCAGCGGCCGACCGGCAGCGCCTCGCTCGGGGTCACGATGACCAGGCGCTCCCGACGGCGGTGCGCTCGCAGCTCGCTCTCGAGCTCGGCGAGGCCGTGCGGCGAGCACGCGCCGATCCACAGCTCGTCGAAGCAGCCCTCGGCAACCATCTCGAAGGGCACCCGGTGAACGACGCCGCCGTCGATGTAGCGCTCGCCGTCGATCTCGATCGCCCGCCGGAAGCCGTTGATCCACGGCACGAAGCTGGTGGCCCGCAGCATCAGGCCGAGGTGCTCGTCGTTCGCGGCGTCGCGGCTGCTGAGGTACCGCGCCTCGACCCGGGGCAGCGGGAAGCCGGGACCGGCGATCCGCGCCGCCGATACCACCACCTCGGCGTCGGCGGTGCGCGCCCGTTCCAGGTCCATGGTGCGCAGAGTGATCGTCTGGATAAGCCGGTCGACGCAGCGCATCCGGCCCACCGAGGCCCACGGGTGGGGCGCGACCCGCCACCGGTCGGCCTGGCGCCACGAGTCGATGAGCGCTTCCGGGTCGCCGGCGGCGAACCAGGCGCTGGCGATGCCGCCGGCCGAAACCCCCGCCATGAGCTCGAAGTCGATGCCTGCCTGCTGAAGCGGCGCGAGGAAGCCCGCGTAGTAGGCGCCGCGGTTGGCCCCGGAGGCCATCAGAAGCGCCCGGCGCATGCCTCAGCCCTCCCGATGGACGTGGACCGCGCCGGCCTGCTCTGACGGCAGCAGGACCATCTCGCGCACATTGGCATGAGCAGGACGGGTGGCGCAGAAGAGCACCGCCTCGGCCACGTCCCTCGAATGCAGCGGCTCGATGCCCTCGTACACGGCCCTCGCCCGATCCGCGTCGCCGTGGAAGCGCACCAGCGAGAACTCGGTGTCCACCAGGCCTGGGTCCACGGAGGAGACCCGAACGCCGGTGCCGAGAGTGTCGATGGCGATGGCCCGCGTGAGCGCCGCCACCGCGTGCTTGGTGGCGCAATACACGTTGCCGCCGGCGTAGACCTCGTGGCCGGCGATCGAGCCGATCATGATCACGTGGCCGCCGCCGCGCGCGACCATCCCCGACAGCACGGCACGGGTGACGTACAGCAGGCCCTTGATGTTGGTGTCGATCATCTCCTCCCAGTCGGTGACGTCGTCCTCGTGCAGCGGCGCCAG
>DATIVB010000416.1:0-7644 GCA_035466375.1 Chondromyces sp. | reverse complement strand
CGCGGGCCCCCTGCGCAAAGCTCGTGCCACCCCGCAGCGGGCTCAGTGGCTCGCGGCTATCTCGATTATTCAGAGCCGCTTACGGCAAACTCACCGGCGGCCGTCGCAGACTTCCGCAGCGGGACAATCTGTCCCAGCAGCCCACGTCAACTCGAAGGCTGTCGACGCATCTCATGGCAAAACAATGAGATAACCTGCACAACCGCGGTGGGACAGAAGAGAGCAGCCCGTCCGTCCCGCCCACCGCCCGCACCCCGCCGCTCAACCGGGCGATACCTCTATCCCCTGCTCGACCGGATGGGCCGAACGTTCGAACGTTGGAACGTTGAACGTTTGAACGTTCCGCCCGCCCACCCACGCCACAACCACCAAGGCACCAAGACACGAAGATCGTCACCAAGGCCGCCCAGCCACCCAAAAACGCAATGGCGCAAAGACGCCAAGCAGGACGAAAGTCAGAACCGTCTCGCCGGTTCTCATCTTCTATCAAGAGGATGCAGATGGGACCGTGCCTACGGCTGACAACGGGAAGAGCGAGAGGCAGAACCGCCGTGCCCCGGGCACGGCGGCCGTCAGGAAGTGCGGCGACGACGAACGCTCGGGTTCGGAGTCGCCGCGCTTCCTGACCGCGGCAGGCGATCCGATCGCCTGCCGTTCTGCCGCCACGAGGCGGAAGGGCGCCCATGCGCTGCACCAGCCCCTTTGCGTCTTTGCGCCTTGGCGCCTTTGCGTTTGAACGGGCGGGTGGGCGGGCTTCGTGAATCCCTTGGTGCCTTCGTGCCTTCGTGGTTGCGACCAGGGCGGATGGGTGGGAACGTGCAACGTTCGAACGTTCGAACCTTCAAACGATGGCGGGCGGCTGGACGGGCGGGCTTGGTCAGTCCCTTGGTGTCTTGGTGCCTTGGTGTTTGCGACGCGGGCGGCTGGGTGGGAACGTGCAACGTTCAAACGTTCGAACGTTCAAACGATGGCGGGTGGGCGGGCGGGCGGAAATCCGAAATCCGAAATCGGGTGGAGGTTACGCCACAACGTGCCTGATGCGCCCCAATCCCCTTTCAGCTCTCCACCCCGTACTGCCGGAGCTTGCGGTAGACGGTGCGCCGGCTGATGCCGAGGATGCGCGCCACCCGCGACTGGTTGCCGTCGCACTCCTCGAGCAGCTGCAGGATGTGCTGGCGCTCGACGTCCTCGAGCGTGCGGCCGGGATCGGCGGCCGCCGGGTCCTGCAGCTCCGGCGGCAGGTCCGCCGGCTGCACGAGCCCCGCCTTGCGCAGGATCACCGCCCGCTCGGTCACGTTCTCGAGCTGGCGCACGTTGCCGGGCCACGGTGCGTCCACCAGCCGGTCGAGCGCGTCCTGGCGGACCCCTTCCACGGCGTAGCCGCACTCGGAGTTGAAGCGGCGGATGAAGTGGTAGACCAGCGGCGGGATGTCCTCGCGCCGCTCGGCGAGACTCGGGATATGCAGCGAGAACACGGCGAGGCGGTAGTAGAGGTCGTCGCGAAAGCCTCCCTCGGCCACCAGCCCGGCCGGGTCGCGGTTGCTCGCCGACACCAGCCGCAGGTCGACCGAGCGCTCCCGGCTCTCGCCGACGCGCCGGAAGCGGCGGTCGTTGAGGAAGCGCAGCAGCTTGGCCTGCATCGGAGGCGGCAGGTTGCTCACCTCGTCGAGGAACAGGGTGCCGCCGTCGGCGGCCTCGACGATCCCCGGACGGTCGCCGACCGCGCCGGTGAAGGCCCCGCGGCAGTGGCCGAAGAGCTCGCTCTCCACCAGGCCCTCGGGGATCGCGCCGCAGTCTACCGGCACGAAGGGGCCGCGCCGGCGCTCGCTGGCGGCGTGGATGGCCCGCGCCACGAGCTCCTTGCCGGTGCCGGAGGCGCCGGTCACCAGGACGGTGGCCGAGCTCGCCGCCACCTCGTGCACCATGGCCAGGACGCGGGCCATGGCCGTGGACCGGAACACCACCGGGAAGGCCTCGTCGCCCGCCCCTTCGGAGAACGAGCGCCGCTGGCTGATCTGGTCGCCCGCGGCGCGCAGGATCTCCAGCAGCTCGTCGAGGTTGAAGGGCTTGGCGAGGTAGTGGTACGCCCCGGCCCGCATGGCCTCGACCGCCGAGCTGATGGTGCCGAAGCCCGACATGAGGATCACCGGCTGGTGCAGGCGCCGTGCCATCGCCCGGCGCAGGAGCTCCATGCCGTCCGGGCCGGGCATCCGCACGTCCGACAGCACGATGTCGAAGCGGCCCTCGTCGATCCGGGCCAGGGCCTGGTGCCCGTCGCAGACCGTCATGACCTCGTACCCTTCCTCGACCAGCACACGGTCGAGGAGCTCCCGCATCTCGCCGTCGTCCTCGGCCACCAGCACCCGGATGGGGGCCGTCACCTCAGCTCCCGTGTCCCGCATCGCGACTCTCCCGGGCCCGCCCGCCGCTCGGGCTCGCGGCCGCCGTCCGCAGCCGCACCAGCACCACGGTACCCCGCCCCGGTGCGCTCGTCACCTCGATGCTGCCCCCGTGCTGGCGCACGATGCGGTCGACGATGGGAAGCCCGAGGCCGGTGCCGGCGCCCTGGGCCTTGGTGGTGAAGAACGGCTCGAAGATCCGCGGCAGGTCGTCGGCGGCGATACCGCAGCCGGTGTCCGCCACCGCCAACACGACCGACGGCTTCTCGACACCAGCCGCCTCGAGCCCGGTCACCACCGCCAGCCGTCCACCGTCCGGCATCGCCTGGCAGGCGTTGAGGATCAGGTTCATGAGCACGTGCTCGAGGAGCTTGGGGTCGGCGAGCACCGGCGGCAGCTCCGGCTCGAGATCGGTGCGCACCTCGACGTTGCGGTTCAGGCCGGGCACGATCTCCAGGCTCTGGGCGACCAGCGGCGCCAGGGCCACCGGCACCAGCCGCGCCTCTGCCGGCCGCGACACGTCGAGCAGGCGGCGGATCATGGCCGCGATCCGCTGCCCCTGGCGGACGATGAGCTCGAGCGCCGGCCGAGCCGGGTCGGCATCGTCCGCCTTGCGCAGCAGGTACTCGGCATTGCCGGTGATGACGTTGAGCGGGGTCCCCATCTCGTGGGCGAGTCCGGAGGCGAGCTGGCCGAGCAGCGACGCCTTCTCGGCCTGGACCAGCTCCCGCTCCACCGCCGCCACCTCGGATCCGAGCTCGTCGAAGGCCGTGACCAGCTCGTCGTACTCGCGCAGCCGCCGCGTCGCGGGCGCCACCTCGAGCGGCGACGTGGGGTCGCGCTCGGGGTCGCGCAGCACGCGCGCGATGTCGAGCAGCGGCCGCACCAGGCGGCGGGTGGTCACAGCGAGGATGGCCAGGGCGGCGCCGACGGCGCACAGAATCGAGACGCCGAACCACCAGTAGCGGCCGCGCAGGCCGATGAGCTCGGCCCCCACGTCGGTGCTGACCACGATCCCCCAGTCGACGTCGGCCAGGCGGTGCACGGTGCCCAGGCGGTGCTTGCCGGAGACCGCGCTGGTGTACCGCAGATCGCCCTCGCCGCCGCCGACGAAAAGCACGATGGGCGGGTTGGCGCCCAGGTCCGCGCTCTCCTGCGACAGGCGGAGATCGGAGTAGAACAGCAGCCGGCCGCTCCCCTCCACCACGTAGAGGTGGCGGTCGCCGCCCTCCGGGGTCCACGCCTGCAGCTCGCGGTGGAGGGCGGCGGGGTCGAGGACGGCCACCAATCGCCCGCGCGCGCCCGCGGGGCCGTGGACCAGGACCGTCGGAGGTCTGCCCTCGACCCAGGGGCCGATGGCGCTGACCTGCGGCTCGGCGCCGGCACCTCGAACGAGACCGCCGTAACCGCAGGCGCGCCCGACGCGGTCCGGCGCGAGCTGGGTCTGCTCCACCGTGCCGTCCGCGGCGACGCGCTCCCAACGGATCCCCGACACCGCGGGCGGAAGGACCGGCATCGACGCCGCGCCGTGGACCGCCAGCTCCTCGCGGACCTGGCGCAGCAGCGACTCCAGGTAGTGGCCCGCCAGCACGGCGATGTGGCGGTTGGAGGCGCGGATCCCCTGCTCGATCCGCGCCACCTCCTCGTGGTATCCCCACCACGCGAAGACGGCGAGCGGCAGGAAGGGCACCAGCGCCACCAGCAGCAGCGACGCCGCGAGGGTGGTGACCAGCGAGGGCCGGCGGCGGCCCGCGCCGGCGGAAGGTCCGGGGATCTCCCCGACCCCGCGATCCGACCGGCGCACGACGGTTGCAGCTCGCATCCCGACCACCACCGGCAGCATAGCACCCGGCATGCGGGCAAACCCGGTCGACCTGTGCAGGGAGCACGGTGGCTGAGGTTCGCACGGCGCGTGAGACGATCGGGCCGAGGTACAGTGAAGGCCGGCGACGTTGATCGTCGCCGGATACCGCCTCCCGGAGGAGCCCATGCGTCCGATTTCGGCGCTCGTGCATTTCGCTGTTCTCGCCGCCCTCGCCGGAGCACCCACTGTCGCATCGCCGCTCGATTTCGAGGTCAGCTGGTCCGCGGAGACCGAAAGCGCGGCTTTGGACGGCCGGGTCCTGCTCCTGATCGCCACCTCCGGAGAGCGCGAGCCGCGCTTCCAGGTACGGTCCGGCGTCGGCGCGATCCAGATCTTCGGCCTCGACGTCGAGGGGCTCACGCCAGGCGCGGCGGTGCGGTTCGACGATTCGGTCCTCGGCTACCCCGTCGCCGGTCTGTCCCAGCTGCCTGCCGGTGAGTACGTGGTGCAGGCAGTGCTGCACCGCTACGAGACCTTCCATCGCGCCGACGGACACACCGTCAGGCTGCCCATGGACCGCGGCGAGGGCCAGCAGTGGAACCGGGCCCCGGGGAACCTCTACAGCACGCCTCGGCGAATCGCGTTCGTTCCATCGGAAGACGACGTGATCCAGATCGTGCTCGACCAGGTCATGCCGACCGTCGAGACCCCCGCCGACACCACGTACGTCAAACACGTGCGCATCGAAAGCGCGCTGCTCACGGAGTTCTGGGGCCGGCCCATGGAGCTCGGCGCGCACGTGCTGCTGCCGCACGGCTTTGCCGAGCACCCGGAGGCCCGTTACCCGCTGATGATCTTCCACGGCCACTTCCCGTCGGATTTCGGCGGCTTCCGCACCGAGCCGCCCGATGCCGAGCTCGAGTGCGAGCACTCCGAGCGCTTTCGGGTCGACTGCTACAACCGCATCCAGCAGGAGGAGGCCTACGACTTCTACCGCCAGTGGATCAGCCCGGACTTCCCGCGCTTCCTGGTGATCGAGATTCAGCACCCCACGCCCTACTACGACGACTCCTACGCCGTGAACTCGGCCAACCTCGGGCCCTACGGAGACGCCATCACCCACGAGCTGATCCCCTTCATCGAGGCGCGCTTCCGCGGCCTCGGCGAGGGCTGGGCGCGCTTCCTCTACGGCGGCTCCACCGGCGGCTGGGAGGCGCTCGCGGCGCAGGTCTTCTACCCCGACGAGTACAACGGCGCCTTCGCCGCCTGCCCGGACCCGATCGACTTCCGCGCCTACATGACGGTCAACATCTACGACGACGCCAACGCGTTCTACTACGAGGGGCCGTTCCGCCGGATCGAGAAGCCGAGCCGGCGCGACTGGCTGGGCGCGATCTCCGCCACCGTCCGCGACGACTCCCTGCTCGAGCTCGTGCTCGGCGACAAGAACCGTTCGGGGCAGCAGCTCGATATCTGGGAGGCGGTGTTCTCGCCCGTGGGCGACGACGGCTACCCGCGGCGCCTGTGGGACCGCGAAACCGGCGCCATCGACCCCGAGGTGGCGGCCTCGTGGCGCGAGAACTACGACCTCCGCCACATCCTCGAGCGCGACTGGGACGTCCTGGGACCGAAGCTCGCGGGCAAGATCCACATCTTCACCGGCGACATGGACAACTACTACCTCAACAACGCCGTCTACCTCATGGAGGACTTCCTCGAGTCCACCACCGACCCCTACTACGCCGGAGAGGTCGACTACGGCGACCGCGCCGAGCACTGCTGGAACGGCGACCACGCCAACCCCAACCACATCTCGCGCCTGCGCTACAACACCATGTACCTCGAGCGCATCCTGAAGCGCATCGAGGCCAGCGCGCCGGAGGGGGCGGACCTGGAGAGCTGGCGGTACTGACGCGGCGCTGCGCGCCGCGAATTCGGAATTCGGAATTCGGAACTCGGAATTCCAACCGCCCGCAGGAGACAGTTTTGAGTTTTGAGTTTTGAGTTGAGTTCCCCACGGCTCGTCCGAGCTGCAGCGAGCTGCCCGCAGAAGCGCCAGGTTTGAGACACCTCCGGCTCTCGGAAAATCGTCGTGCGTCGCGCACGCCGATTTTCCGAGGGTGGGTGGGTGGGGGGCATCGGCTCTGAGAAAACTCGAGAGCAGGCTGTTCAAGCCCGAGCCCGAGCCCGTTGCCGTTACCGTTACCGATCCGATACACCTCCCCGAGAGGGAGAGCGTCAAGTTCTCCAACTTCGAGAAGGTCGACGTGCAAAAGGCTGCACTCGATTTCGTATGACGATGACCGTTTGGCTCAATGGTGAGACCAGCTCCCGCGCAGAGCCGCCATGCTGACATCGTTCGCAATGTCGATCCCTGCGAAGAACCAGAATCGTCGGTAACGGCAATGGTAACGGGCTCGGGCTCGGGACGGAAAAAGAGCGCCTGCTGAGCCTGGCCACATGCCGATCGCTCGCCGACACGCCTGAGTCGGCGCCTACGGGCCGGCACGGAAACGGGTTTCAGTCGGGATCGACCTCCAGAGTGTTGCCGGCGGAGTAGGCGGTGAACTCGGGGGCGTACATGGACTGCAGGACGGCCGGGGCGACGCGGAAGGTGCCGGCCATGTTGGCCCGGAGGCGGTACTTGAAGGTGTACTCGCCGGCCGGCAGCCACTCGAAGAAGAAGTTGGTCCCGGAGTCGCGCACCTCCTCGTACCAGACGAGGCCGAGGTCCCATTTGTACTGCGAGTGCAGGGTCTCGGGCTCGAAGCCGGCGCCGCGCGGGTCGCGCAGATGGACGTACTCGGCGGCGTGCTTTGCACGGATGGAGAGCTGCACCTCGACCTGATCGCCGGGCTCGAGGCGCTCGCCCTCGGCGAGCGGTCGGAGCACCCAGCCCGAGCCGTCGTTGAAGCGCCGGTAGTACGAGCGCTCCACCGAGAACAGGTCGCCGCGGGCCTCGGCGGGCAGCCGCTCGGTGGAGAAGTGCCAGGTGGCCGAGGCGAAGGCGAAACCTTTCGTCGGCTTCTCGACGGCGATGGTCGACATCGTCGCTGGGTCGATGTCGGCCCCCTCCACGATCACCCGCCTCCGGGCGCCTGTGTACTCGTCCGGATCGAAGACGAATCTCGCCGTCCTCGGTCCCACCGCCACCGAGACCTCCTCGCGGGCCGCCAGCGTCTCCTCCTGCCGCAGGTAATGGGCCAGCGAGTACAGCACCTCGGCGGTACTGCGGGTCGACTTCCAGTGGTTGAGCTTCTTGTTCAGGAACAGCCACTGCACCAGGCCGTGGCGGCGCGCGTCGTCGGGCGCGAGCTCGGTCAGGGTGCGCAGCGCGAAGGCGTGGGTCTCGATGGTGTCGTTGTACCAGAGCCAGGCGCGGTCCTCGGGCGCCCAGTAGGTGCCGAGGTCGCGGTCCGTCTTCGCCGAGTCCATCACCGC
>DATIVB010000415.1:0-2337 GCA_035466375.1 Chondromyces sp. | reverse complement strand
GAAGGTCCGAGAGGATGGTGTGATCCGATCTCGAGCGGTCCAGATCGCGATCGGGATCAACTGGGATGGTCGTCGCTGCGTGCTTGGCGTCGAGCTGGCCAATCGCGAGAGCGCGTCAAGCTGGAAGACGTTTCTGGAAGGTCTGCGATCCCGTGGCCTGCACGGGGTGGAGTACGTGGTATCAGACGACCACGCCGGCCTCCACAAAGCGGTCATCGAGATCTTGCCTGAAGCGGCATGGCAGCGGTGCTATGTGCACTTCCTCAGAAACGCCCTCGACCACCTCCCGCGCAAGGCCGACGATGACTGCCTCAAAGAGCTCCGGTGGCTGTATGACCGGCGGTGTTTCGAGGAGGCAAGGCGAGACCTCGCAGCCTGGCTGGCGAAATGGCAGAAGAGGTACCCCAAGCTCTGCGACTGGGTCGAGGAGAACATCGAGGAGACACTGACCTACTACCGCCTTCCGCACCAGCACCACAAGCACCTCAAATCCACGAACATGCTCGAGCGGATCAACGAGGAGATCCGGCGACGCACCCGGGTGATCCGGATCTTTCCCAACGAAGCGAGCTGCCTGCGCCTGGTCCGGGCTCTGACGATCGAGACCCATGAGAACTGGATCGAGGCGACCCGCTACATCAACATGGACTTGCTCAGGGAACACAAAAAGGAGGCAATCAGACACCTCGACCCGGCTGCGTGACCCATGCTGCGGCGTTGTGGAAAGCGGGGCCCCTTCCCCTCTTCCCACAGCCGCAGCAGCATCGACGACGGGGCCTCGTGCGCTTTTTGCAGAACTTGACGCACACAACTGGTGGTGGCCGTTGCCAGGGGGGTCGCAGGCCCGGGAGTTGCGCTGCACGCCTTCACGCAGTTTCAGGCGGGCCGGAGAGGGGGTCGGCTGGCTTACGGCCACCCCGATCGTGAGCGTCGGGTCGCGGTGGCCGTAGGCCACCAGCAACCGCACCCGGCATGGTCACCTCCGGGTTGTTCTGAGGGCACGGGCAGCCGATGGGCTCTCCGGGGTCAAGGGGCAAGGTGTATCGCCCGCGGCGGGCGACCCCTTGACCCCGGAGAGCCCATCGACTGGGGGGAGGGCCATGAACAACCCGGAGGTGACCATGTACGAGTTCCGTTCCTGCAGGGGGTTCCAGGCCCACGAGAAAGCCGTCGAAGCCGCCGGCATCGCAGTCGGGCTGGCCGTGAACGTCCCGGCTCCATTGAGGAGCGCCGGGGATCATTCGATTCGGTCTGCAAGCTCTGTTGCGGCCAACCTGGCTGAAGGGCATGGGCGGGCTGGGAAGGACCGTGCATACCACTTCCGCGTCGCCTTCGGCTCCGCGAAGGAGGTCGAGACCCATCTGGGGATCCTGCTCGCTGCCGGGGTCATCGATCGCAGCCAAGCCGCTCGCGCCCTCCAGCTCTTCGACGACGTCCGCGCCATGACCTGGCGACTCCTCCACCCCGCCCCGTGATGCGCGCAGCGCATCATGAGCACCGATCGCGGCCCGGTCGCCGCAGGCGGCCCGGCGGCGCTCGGCACTACGCCTTGACCGCCGCCGGTCCCCGCAACAGCCTCGCGGGCAGGGTCAGGATCGCGTGCAGCAGCTTGAACACCGCGTCGACGGTGATGCCGATGAGCCTGAAGGGCAGGAGCAGCAGCCACACCAGGGGGTACAGCACCAGGGCGAGCAGGGCCAGGGGCCAGCTCACCACCAGGAGAATCAGCCACAGGATGAAGGTCCACATCGTCGGTCGCCTCCGTGGTGAAGTACGCAACTTCGCAGACTGCGGTTCGCTCAGCCAGTCCGCGGGATGATCTGGCGGAGGTCCCCGGTCTCGGGATCCCAGAGGTGGAGGGTGAAGCCGCGTCCGGTCATCAGCCGCGAAGCCGTCGAACCGGCCTCCCAGGCACCGGTCGAGGTCTCGAATCGCCAGCCGCCCAGGACCGGCGAGTAGCCTTTAATCCGTTCCCGAATCGCGCCCGCGGCCAGGTCCACCACGATCGCGCTCCGTTCCGCGGGTGTGCCGCCGTCGCTCGACCACTCGGTGCTCCCGATCACGAGGACGTCCGGCAGGACTTCGCCGCCGCACCTCAGCCAGCTGCCCGGTAGTGCGATCCGATGAACCAAGCCTCCGTCCGGGGCGAAGACCTCCAGCTCGGAGCGCTCGTCGCCGTCGCGCAGCAACGCGATTCGTTCTCCTGCACTGATGCGGACATTCAACCAGTTCTTCGGGGTTTCACCGAGCTCGGCCACCGTCGCGCCCGCCGCCGGGTCGACCAGCCTGAGGACGTCGTCACCGTCGGCCCTTGAGCGCTCGAGGGTGAGACCCCGC
>DATIVB010000414.1:0-3037 GCA_035466375.1 Chondromyces sp. | reverse complement strand
CCCTCATAGGCCTCCGAGACCCTGAGGCCGACCAAGGTGGCGACCATGACCGCGAGGTAGAGCTGGCCGATCAGGGCTTCGAGCCAGGCCACGGAGCGGGCGTGCTCGGTCACCGGGACGATGTCGCCGTACCCGAGGGTCACGAGGGTCACGAAGCTGTAGTAGGTGAAGATCGGCATCGTCGCCGCTTCGCCCGCGGGCTGCGCGGAGATGGGCTCGCCGGCGAGATAAAACGAGCCGGGCACCCGGAACTCCATGTGGGCGAAGAGCAGGGCGAACAGCATGCCGATGAAGAGATAGGCGCAGAGTGCGCCGAAAACCCGCTCTCCGGTCGAGCGTTTGCCGATGAGGACGTCGTGCAGCAGATGCCAGATCAGGATCACGAAAAGAAGCTCGGTGAGGGTGATGACGGCGCTGTTCCAGACCGCCGTGTCCCCTCGGAAGATCGCCACGACGCGGGCCACGATGGCGGACGCGCCGATCACCAGCAACAACACCGCACGGCGCCTGACGCGGACGATTTCGATGAGTGCCGCAGCCAGCATGATGATGACAGTTATCTCGCTGATCGCTGTCCGGTTGAATATTCTCGGGGCGACCGCGTCCACCGCCAATGCGGCGATGATCGTGATGAAGATATTGCGGTAGGGGTGCTCACGGACCGAGCTCATGACATCTTGAAAACTCATGGCGGCACGAGTTTACTGCAGATCAGGCGAGTGCCCATCGGCACTGCCGTGCTGATCTTCCGGTGGTTAAGGGGGCTCAGCCCGGAACCATCGGCCAGAAGTAGTCGATGAGCGGCACGGCGACCACGGTGACGATGACGGACAGTGGCAGGCCGAGGCGCCAGTAGTCACCGAAAAGATAGCCGCCCGGTGCCATGACCAGCGCATTGGACTGGTGGCCCACCGGAGTCATGAACGCGCACGACGCTCCCACCGCCACAGCCATGAGCAGCGGATCCACGGACACCGACAGACCATGCGCGAGGGTGATTGCGATCGGAGCCATGAGGACCGCCGCGGCGGCATTGTTGACGACGTTGGAAAGCAGCATGGTGCCGACCAGGAGCATGGCGAGGATCAGCATCGGCGAGGAGCTGTGGGAAAGCTGGAGGAGGCCGTCGGCGATCAGCTGTGCGCCGCCGGTGCTCTCGAGTGCGTGGCCGAGGGGGAACATCGCCCCGAGCAGCACGATGACAGGCCAATCGATGCTCTCGTAGATCTCCTTGAGCGGCACCAGGCCCGCCAGTACCATCACCACGGATGCGGCGGTGAAGGCGATCTGCACCGGCACCAGATCGAGGGCCGAGAAAGCCATGGCCGCTGCGAAGATGGCCACCGCGAGCGCGACCTTACGGGGTTGCCCGATGCGCAGCCCGCGTTCGGCCAGCGGCAGGCATCGGAACTTCTTGAGCATGGCCTTAAGAGACTGGTCCGCTCCCTGCAGTAGGAGAATGTCGCCGGCGATGAGGGTCGTCTGGCGCAGCCGGCGCTGCAGCTGCCGCCCGCGACGGGCGATGGCAAGCAGGTTGATTCCGTGGTCGAGGCCGAGGTTCAGACCGGCAGCGGTCTTGCCGACCAACGGAGAGTCCGGAACGATGACCGCTTCCATGAGACGGACATCCCCCGCGCCCAGCGTTGCCTCGGACTGAGCCTCGCCCACCACCAGTTCCAGCCCGAGTCCGTCGATCAGTTCCTTCAACTCCTCGGGAGCGGCTTCGACCATGAGGACGTCGCCGGCCTCGATGATCTCGTACCAGGGCGGTGCCGGGTTGTGGCGGTGGCTGCGCACGAGGTCCACCACGACCGCGTCCGTCTCCTTCTCCATTTCCGAGGTCAGGTGGTAGATGGTCTTGCCGATGAACCGTGAGTCTTCGGGGACCACGACCTCGCTGATGTAGCCCTCGATCTCGAAGAGCTCCTCCGGAGCGCTCTGTGCCTGCCGCCGCGGTGTGAGCCGCCAGCCCAGTAGGGTGATGAAGAGCAGCCCGGCGAGGGCCACCGGCGCTCCCACGGGCGCGAAGTCGAACATGCCGAAGGCGGGTGCGCCGGTTTCCGCCCGATAGAGGGCGATGATGATGTTGGGCGGCGTGCCGATCAGGGTGATGAGGCCGCCCAACAAGGAGCCGAAGGCCAGCGGCATGAGCAGGAGTGACGGCGACCTTCCGCTCTGCCGGGACATCCAGATCGCGACCGGCATCAGCAGCGCCAGCGCCCCGACGTTGTTCATGAAGCCGGAGAACAGAATGACGATGGCGGTCAGCGCCGCGACCTGCAGAGTCGGCCGGGTGCCCACCCGTTCGAGGTGGCGCGACAGGGCGGCGACGACGCCGGCATTGAGCAGGCCTCGACTCAGCACCAGCACGGCGGCCACGGTGACGACGGCCGGGTGCCCGAACCCGAGGAAGACCTGATCGGCCGGGACGAGGCCGGCCAGAAAAACGCCGAGGAGAGCGGCGACGGCGACCAGGTCGTAGCGCCAGCGGCCCCAGACGAAGAGAACGAGCGTCGCCAGCAAAATCGCGAAGACCACGCCCTGATCGAAGCTCAGCATCACGCTGCCTCCCGTACAAGATCTGGCCGGGGTTCGGCTTCGCTGGAGGCCGGCCGCCGCTCCATTCGCGCTAGGATTGCCCGGTCCGGCAGCCGCACTCGCGAATCGTCCGAGAAGCCAGGCGGTAGACGTCCGAAAACTTCAGCATGCCGATGATCTCGTCGTCCTCGACGACGAACAGCGAGTCGTGCCTCGTCATCACGAACAGGTGGAAGCACTTGGCGAGCCGGTCGTCCTGAGTGACGAGGTGCCCCTTGTCCGGGATCCTGATGAAATCCCGGACCTTAATCGTGTCGGCCTTGCGACACAGGTCGCGGAACGGGTCCTCCCAGAGATGGAGATCCGAGCGCATGGACTTCCAGATGTAGTCGAAACCGAACTGGCTGACGGCCTCCTCGGGCTGCATGCGCGCGTAGTTCGTCTCCAGCCCGCGCAGAAGATCGAGGGGTGAGATCTTGCCGGCGACCCTGCCTTTGTC
>DATIVB010000413.1:0-1907 GCA_035466375.1 Chondromyces sp. | reverse complement strand
ATCGCTTATGCTGGAAGGCGTCGAATGACGGGGCGCGGGATGCCGACAACTGGCTCGACGGGGGATGGGGTCACCATGAGAAGCACTGCCTGGGCGCGGCACCGGTCGATGGTTTTGAGGGTCGCGGTGGTGGTGGCGACGGTGGCGGCGTCGGCGGCGCAGGCGCAGCAGGGGCCGCCGTCGTTTTCGAAGGTGTTCCAGCCGGACGTCATCGGTCCCGGCAGCGTGGCGGTGCTGCGCTTCGACATCTCCAATCTGGAGGGCGGTCCGGTCGCCGGTCTCTCCTTCACCGACATCCTGCCTGCCGGCGTGACCATCGCGAGCCCGGCGGGCGCGTCCACGACCTGCGGCGGCGAGCTGACGGCCGCGGACGGTGGCAGCGCCATCAGCCTCAGCGGCGGCTCGCTGGGCGCGGGCGCTGCGTGCAGCGTCCGGGTCAACGTCACCAGCAGCACGCTGGGCACGCACATGAACGTTTCCGGAGACCTGACCTCGAGCGCCGGCAACAGCGGCAGCGCCGCGGACGACCTCACCGTCGCCGCCGACCGGCCGGGCTTCAGCAAGGTGTTTTCGCCGGGCTCGGTGCCGTTCGGCGGCAGGAGCACCCTGACCTTCACCGTCGACAACACGGCCAACCAGTCCGCTGTCAGCTCTCTGAGCTTCACTGACAACCTGCCGCCCGGCATAGTGATCGCGTCGCCTGCGAACGCCTCGACCGACTGCCAGTCGCCGTCCCAGCCGGCGACGCTGACCGCGGTTCCGGGCACCTCGCTGGTCTCCTTCACTGCGCAGAGCTTCCCGCCGCCGTTCCCGCCTTTACCAGTGGTGGCGGCCGGCGCCACCTGCACGGTCAATATCGACGTCATCGGCGGGGCCGTCGGCATGCTCGTCAACACCTCGGGCGAGCTGACGTCAGCGTCGGGTGGGCCGACCCGCTCGAGCGGCGCGGCGACCGCCGCGCTCGAGGTGACGGCGACGCCCATCGCCCTGATCAAGAGGTTCACCGACGACCCGGTGCCGCCAGGCGGCACGGTGGAGCTCGGGTTCACCATCGCCAACCTCGATCGCGGGGCGGACGCCACCGCGATCACCTTCAGCGACGATCTCGACGCCACCCTCTCCGGGCTCACGGCGGTGGGCCTGCCCATGGCCGGTGTGTGCGGCCCCGGCTCGCAGCTTGTCGGTACCGGCGTACTGACATTGACCGGCGGCAGCCTCGCGGCCGAGGCCCAGTGCTCCTTCAGCGTCACGCTGCAGGTGCCGGCGGGCGCGGCGACCGGCGCCTACCCCAACACCACCAGCAGCGTCGGCGCCGATCTCGGCGGCGCACCCGTCACCGGCACACCCGGCGCCGACATCCTCTTCGTCTCCCCGGCACCGCGCCTCGCGAAGGAGTTCACCGACGACCCGGTGGGCGCCGGCGGCACGGTGAATCTGGAGTTCACTGTCACCAACACGAGCCTGACGTCCACGGCGACCGGCATCACGTTCACCGACGAGCTCACGAGCTTTCTCGGATATCCCGTCAGCGCGACCCTGCCCGGCCTATCGCCGTGCGGCGCGGGGTCCTCCGTGTCGCTGGTGAGCCTCGGCAATCTCGTCCAAGGTCTACTCGTGAGCGGCGGCAATCTCGAGCCGGGCGGATCGTGCACTTTCAGCGTCGGCATCGAAATCCCGGCCGGGCAGCCGGCTGGTGTGTACACCAACGTCACCTCCGCGGTGACTGCCGCCGTGGACGCCAGCCCGGTGGTGGGCAACCCGGCGACGGACGACCTGGTGGTGGTGGCCGCGCCGCGGCTGTTGAAGGAGTTCACCGACGACCCGGCACAGCCGGGCGGCACGACGACTCTGCAATTCACGCTCAGCCACGACGAGCTGGCGGCCGGCGACGCGACCGGGATCGGTTT
>DATIVB010000412.1:0-12229 GCA_035466375.1 Chondromyces sp. | reverse complement strand
CCATCGCCCAGCACGGAACCAATAGCCAGAGCACGAGCGTCCGAGCGAGATGCCTCATCAGTTCCCCCTCATTTCAGCGACCCTCCGGGCGGGACGATTGTAGAGCAGTCAGAAAGGCTCGAGGCTTGGGCTCGAGGCTCGAGGCTCGGGGCTCGGGGCTCGGTGGGGCTTGGGGCGTCGGGAGGATCGGTCAGGTCATCCAAATATCCTCGAGATGGGGGCGCGTCATTTCGAATTTCGAATTTCGAATTTCGAATTTCCCGCCCACCCACGAATCCGTACGGATGAATCGATCGATTGCGGCTGAACGTCAAGCCCCGAGCCCCGAGCCCGAGCCTCAAGCCCCGAGCCCCGAGCCCCATTCCGGTAAACTGTCCCGGAGCAACTGGAGGTGGCCATGAGCCGACGCGACATGAGGGGCGGCAACTACGCGGCCGAGCTGCAGCCGACGGAGAGCTACCGGAAGCGCCGCCAACGCCTGCTGGAGAGGACCGGCGGGGGCACCATCGTGCTGTGGGGCGCCGGCGACGAGCGCGGCTACGGCGACGTGGGGACCTTCCGCCAGTCCTCCGATTTCTTCTACCTCACCGGGGTCGAGCTGCCGAACGCGATCCTCGTCCTGCGGTCCGGCGACGGCGGCGACATGCTCTTCCTGCCGCCGCGCAACGAGAACGTGGAGCGCTGGACGGGGCCCAAGTGGGGGCCCGGGGACGAGGCGGCAGAGGCCTTCGGCTTCGACGACGTGCTGTCGACCGCGCCATCCGAGATCGTGCTCGACGCGCGCCGCCGCCCGGTGCCGGGCTTCGAGGGCCGGCTGCAGAGCTGGCTCGCCGAGGCGGATGCAGTGCTGTGGACCGACTGCGCGGCGATCGGCACGGACGCGCCGCTGCCGCCGACCCACCGCTTCCTGGCCGCGCTCCGCGACCGCCTGCCGTCGTTCACCGTCAAGGACGTCAGCGAGGCCATCCACGGCCTGCGGGTCATCAAGGATGCGGGCGAGATCGCCCTCATGCGTCGGGCGGTCGCCGCCACCATCGAGGGCCACCGGGGCGCGGCGGTGGCGATCCGGCCCGGAGTTCCCGAAGGCGTGGTCGATGGTGCGGTCTACGCGGCGTTCCGCGCGGCCGGAGCCGAGGGCGTCGCGTTCCCGACCATCATCGGTTCGGGTTTCAACGCAACCACCCTGCACTACGACCAGAACGCGGGCAGCTGCAACGATGGGGAACTCGTGGTGGTCGACATCGGCGCGCGCTACGGCTACTACTGCGGCGATCTCACCCGCACGTACCCGGCGAGCGGGAGGTTCAGCGAGCGCCAGCGCGAGATCTACGATCTGGTCCTCGAAGCTCACGACCGCGCGGCCGACGCGATGCGGCCCGGCATCTCCATGTTCGAGCTGCGCAAGATCGCTTACGGCGTCTTCGAGTCCTCCGACGTGCGCGATGCACGGGGACAGACGCTCGGGCAGTACTTCATCCACGGCCTCGGCCACCAGCTCGGGCTCGATGCCCACGATCCGGGCGCTGCCGACGAGCGCCTGCTCGAACCGGGCATGGTGATCACCAACGAGCCCGGGATCTACATCCCCGACGAGGCGCTCGGCGTGCGGATCGAAAACGACTTCCTGATCACCGATGGCGGGGCCGAGAACCTGTCGGCGGACCTGCCGACCGCCGCCGACGCGATCGAAGCGCTGATGCGCAGCAGCTAGCGTTCGAACGTTCTAACGTTCTAACGTTCAAACGTTTAACGTCCTAACGACGCGAACCGGAGCGAGGCTATACTCGACGAGGTGAAGGAACCTCCGGGTGGAGACCCTCAGCTGAGGTCGTGGCTGCTGGCCCTGGCGGCGGTGGCGGTCTGCGGACCGTGGCCGGGCTTTGCGCCCTCCGCGCCGGGGCTGATCGCTCTGTGGAGCGGCCTGCTGCTGCTCGCCCGGCCCCGCGGGCGCGGGTGGCTGCCGTGGTCGGCGGCGGCGGTGGCGCTGACGGTCGCGGTCTGGCCGGTTGGCCGCGGGCCCGCCGAACGGCCTTCGAGCGCCGATCTCGAAGAGCACTGCCGCGATATGGTGCGGTCCGCCGAAGCGGTGGCCTCGGAGGAGGCCCTGGTCCGCCTCTTGAGTGCCGCCGGCGAGGCGGTCGACCCGGCGCTCCCGTTCGCGCTGCTCGACCGCAGCGCGCGGGGCGTCGAAGGGCGCTCGATCTACCTCGCCGACGACCGCGGCAAGGTCTTTGCCTGGGGCGGGGAGGGCAACGCGTTTCCGGGCGGGGTGCGGGCGCTCGGCCAGCGCGAGTGGGGGGTGGCGTGGTCGGTCGGAGGCGCCGACCTGTGGCTGCGGGAACCTCTCCTGCTGCAGGGGCGGCTCGTGGGCGCGGTGATCGTCGCCGACCACACCCCGCTGCAGGCCGGCAGGATCTGGGGCATGCGGGCGCCGCCGGGGTGGCGGGTCGGTATCGGGCAGCACCAGGAGGGCGCCGAGAGGATCAGGGTTCCAGGACGCCCCGGGGTCGAGGTTCCGGTGGCGTTCCTACTCCATCCCGCGGGCGGACAGAGCATCTGGCGCTGGCTCGGCTGGCTGCTGCTGGCCCTGATGGCGCTGCGATTCGCAGCTCGGGTCGCGGGGTTGGTCGTCGCGTCGGGGGCGCTCTCGGTGGCGCTGGGCGACCCTTCGGCGGCGGAGATTATTCTCGGCGTGTCCGTTCTGCTCGGCGGCGCCGCGGCAGGGCGCTGGGCAGCCGTGCTGTCGCCCGCCAGGGCGCGCCTGCTCGTCGCCGCCCTGATGATCGCCGCAGTCGCCGCATCGGTCGCGGCGACCCCGGGTGAAGCATTCCAGTGGCTGCCGCTGCACCTCCTGCAGCCCGGCTGGGGCGGCGTGTGGATGCTGGCGCTGGCCTGGTTGTGCAGCGGCTGGCCGGCGTGGCGCCGGAGCGCCAGGAGCCTGGACCGTCGCCTGTATCTCGCCTCGCTCCTCGCGCTGCTCGGTCTTGCGACCTTCTTCGCCAGAGTGCCGGTGGAGCTCGCGCGATCCGGACGGACTGGGCCCGAGGTCGCGCTGCCGCGACACGACCTGGAGGCCGCACGGCTGCTGCCGGCCGACCCCTCCGACTGCCGGCTGGACGACATGGCGCCGGTGCTCGCCGAGCGCTGGCGCCTGATGGAGTGGTCGACGCCGTCGGAGCTGCTGCTGCTCGATGATGAGGATCGGGTGGCCTCGGTCTGGGGCGATCTCGCTGCTGCCGGTTCCGCGGTCCGCGTCGAACGGCGCTGGCCGCTGGACGAGCCCGAGGGCTGGGCCGTCGAGCTCAGGGTCGCCGCCGAACCGTGGCGGTGGCTGGCCGACTGGCGGCCGGGCCTGTCCGCGGATCGGGCGCGCGCGGGGCCCGTGTGGCACGCGGTGCTCACTCGCTCCGGCGAGATCGCGGCGACCCTCCATCCGGAGATCGAGGGCCTCGACGCCATCCGTGCGGGAGAGCTCTTCCACGCCGGCGGTGGATGGGCGAGGTTCGTGGTGGACGGCGAGCGCAGGCTGGCCAGGGTGCGGCGCGAGGGAGAGTGGCTCGTGGTCGCCGTCACCAACCGCCCGTCCGCCGCGGATTGGGTCGTGCGCACGGCCATCGCCATGCTGTGGGCCCTGGTCGGCTCGCTGATCGCCTTCCCTCCGGTCATCAGCCGCCAGCAGGTTTCGACCTTCGGCGGCCGACTGCGCCTCCTGGTCGCGGGCGGCGTCGTCCTACCGCTGGTGATCCTGACCCTGTTCCTCCACCAGCGCATCGCCGGCCAGGAGGCGAGGCACCAGGAGACGCGTGCCATCGAGGCCCTGCGCGCCGCCCGCTACACCGCGGTACACCTCGGCGGCGGCTTCGCGGTCGACGACGAGTTCGCGAAGTGGCTTGCCTCCGGATGGGGCGGCGAGGTCGCGCTGTGGGACGGCGCGTCGCTCGCGGCGATCTCGCGTCCCGATCTGGTCAGCACCGGCGCTCTGCCGCCGCTGCCGCTGCCGCAGACCTTTCCGCCGTACCTCCTCGGACGCGACGACGCCTCCGTGCACTGGTGGCAGGACCTGGTGGTCGCGGCCGCCCCGGTCGACCTCCAGGGGCGCCGCCTGCTGCTCCACCTCTTCCTCTCCGATACCGCGCGCAGCGCTTCCGATCTCGGCGCGGTCGACTGGCTGCTTACCGGCGCCTTCCTCTCGGCCCTGCTGGCGTTGGTGCTCACCACCCGCATCGAGCAGCGTCTCAGCAGCTCGCTGCGCGAGCTCGTGGCTCTGGCGCGAAAGCTGGTCGACGGGGAACCGGTGGAGCCGCTGCGACGGCCGCCGGAGACCGACCTCGCCGAGGTCCTCGACGCGGTGGGCTCGATGAACGAGCAGGTGCAGCAGCGGGAAACCACCCTGCGCTACCAGGAGGAGCTCCTGCGGATCACGCTCAAGACCCTGGAGTCGGCGGTGGTGGTCCTGGAGCCGGACGGCGCCAGGCGGTTCGCGAACCCCGCCGCGCGCGCTCTCGAAGCCGAGCACGGGGACCTCGTCGTCGAGCACCTCCGTTCGGTGATCGAGGACGCCAGCGTCGGCGGATCGGCCGCGAAGATGGTGCAGCCGGTGCCGGGTCGGGATCTGACCTGGCGCATCGGCGTCGCGGCGGTGCCGTTTCCGGACGGCACGCGGGGCCTGGTGGCGGTGGTGGACGACGTGACGGATCTGGTGCGCGCGGACCGGGCGCGGCAGCTCAACGAGCTCGCCCGGATCGTCGCCCACGAGGTCAAGAACCCGCTCACTCCGGTTCGGCTCTGGGTGCAGGAGCTGCAGGCGGCGCTCGCCAGAAACGATCCCCGACTGCGTCCGCTGCTCGAGGAGGCCTGCCGCGAGATCGCCTTCCAGGTGGCGCGGCTTCAGGAAACCGCGAACTCGTTTTCGAACCTGGTGGCGCTCGAAGAGTGGACGGCGGAGCCGGTCCAGCTCGAGACGGTCATCGTCGGAGTTCCGAGCGGCAGGGACATCTTCGAGCGCCGCGGCATCCGCTTCGAGTACAGCGTGCAGAGCCCGCCTCCGCCGCCGGTCATCGGCGATCGACTGTGGCTCCGACGGGCCGTGACCAATGTCGTGCAGAACAGCCTCGACGCGCTCGGCGAAGGCGCGGGGGTCATCACGATGAGGCTGCACGGGGACCCGGAGCGGGTGGTGCTCGAGGTCGAGGACACGGGCGGCGGGGTGCCGGACGAGCGCCTGCCCGAGCTCTTCGCCCCTCATTTTTCGACCACGACGGCCGGTAGCGGCCTCGGGCTCGCCCTCGTCCACCAGGTCGTCACGCGGTGCCAGGGATCGGTCGAGGCCGCGAACGGGGCGCGGGGGCTGCGGGTCCGGATCGAGTTTCCGGCCGCGCCTCCTTCGATGAACGACTCCATCGCTTCCGCCGAGCCGGCATGACGGGCGATCGTCCTGCTACGATGAGCTCATGACCTCGCGTTCGCTTCTCGCGGCGCTCCTGGTGGTTGCCGCCGGCTGTGGCGGCGAACCGCCGGCCTTCCACGAGGTCCCGCCGGCGCCGCGCCGGACGGTGGTGTGGCTCGACGACGGCGATCTCGACGCCGCGACGGCGGAGCGCCTGCGAGACGTCGGAGTGGACGAGATCGTGGTGCGGCGCGGCACCTTCGACCTCAGCGGTCGGGCGCCGATCCTGAGGATCGGCGAGGCAGCCGCGGTCGCGGGGCCGATCCCGGTCGGCTTCGCCTTCGAGGTCACGGGCGTGCGCGACGGGCTCGATCGCGCCGCGGCCGGGGAGCTGTGGCGCGCTCTCGAGCACGAGCTCGGCGGGTCGACGCCGGCCGAGCTGGTGCTGGACCTGCCGCAGCTCGGCGACGGCCTGCCCGAGTTCCTGGTGGCGCTGCGCGAGGTCTCCGGGGTCGCGGTGGTGCCGCTGCTCAGCGTCCGCCAGCTGCAGGAGTCGCCGGGTCGGGCGGTCGCCGAGGCCCTCGGCAGCTGCGTCGTCCCCTCCTTCGGGACCGACGGGGTCGGCCTGCGCGGCATCGGCGAGCTCGATCCGCTGCCGCTCGGCAAGAAGCTGGGGCCGCTCGCCGAGACGCGGGTCAGGGTCCGGGTCGCGGTCGCCCTGAGCCCGCGGGCCGAGCCGCCGCTGTCCGGACCGGGCGACGACCTCGACCCTCTGACCGAAGATGGCGCGACCACGGTCTCGACCTCCTCGGCGCTCGACCGCAGCTTCGTCTTCCAACGCCCGCTGCTCTGGAGCGGCCGCCGATGGACCCAGGGCGAGAGTCTCGCGATACGGTGGATGGATGCGTCGAAGCTGCGGGCAGCGCTGCACGAGGCGCATCGGCTGATGATGCCCGAGCTCGGGGGGTGGGACCTGGTGGGCCTGCCGGGATCGGAGCAGCGGCTCGGCCTCTCCCGCGAGGCCTTGATCCGGTTGCTCGGCGGGGAAGGGCCGGAGCCGGATCTCGAAGTCGAGGTCCGGCGCAGCGGACGTTCCCTGCAGGTACGGCTCGCGAACCGATCGGTGTTCGCGAGCGCGGTCTCGAACCACGGCAACTGGCTGCAGGTCTCGGTGGACGATGGTTGGGTGACGGCCGACGGGCCGGGGTCGTTCGAGCGCCTCACCCGCGGCACCCTGCGCGGCGATCGCTTCGAGCAGGGCTCGCTGGAGCGCGTCAACGCGGTGCGCTTCTTCGAGATCTACCTCGCGCCCGGCGAGGAGGTGTCGAGCGGCAACGTGCGGGTTCCCTCGAGCGGCACGGAAGTGACCGTGCGCTGGCATCTCACGCTGCTCGACGGCCATGAGGTCGTCGGCGAAACGACTCGCTGAGCGGCGCGACGCGCGATCCCCGAGGACCCGCGCGCGCCGCCTCCCGCGCCATCGTCAGTGATTCTTCGCGGGTGCGTCGCCTCAGGTCCGCTTGCGGCACACGAAGGAGTGGATCGGTCGTCCCTCGATCAGGTACTTGTGCTCGAAGCCGGTGACCGGCAGCTCGGCGAACGCGGGGCCGGGCTCGACCGCCTCGAGCCCGGCGGCCGCGGCGAGCACCTCGGCAATGACCGCGGCGTACCCGGCGTGGTCGGACTTCACGAACAGGCGGCCGCCCGGCGCCAGGGCCCGCGCCATGGCGGCGACGGCGGAGGGGTTGAAAAGGCGTCGCTTGTGGTGCCGTTTCTTAGGCCACGGATCCGGGAAGAGCACGTAGAAATCGGCGACGGAGGACTCCGCCAGCAGCCTGTAGAGCAGGTCCTCGCCGGTGGTGCGGAGCAGGCGGACATTCTCCAGGCCGCGCCGTGCGGCCCGGCTGCAGCACAGGCTGAAGTACTTCGCGGACCGTTCCACGGCCAGGAAGTTCTGCTCCGGGCGGGCGGTCGCGATCTCGTTGAGGAACTTCCCCTTGCCGGACCCGATCTCGACCGAGGTCGGTGCCTCGCGCCCGAAGACCTCGGACCACTCGAGAGGGATCCTGACCGCGTCGAGATCGAGGTCGATCATCCGCCGGCGGGGTCTTCGACGAGCCCGAGGTGCACGAGCTCGATGCCGAGCTCCTCGGCGAACTGGAGGACGCGCTCGTCGCGGTAGAACTCGCCGAACACGATGGTCCGGATGCCCGCGTTGACGATCAGCTTGAAGCAGCTGAAGCACGGCGAGGCGGTGACGAAGATCTGGGCGCCCTCGAGGCGGATGCCGTGGCACGCCGCCTGGACCAGGGCATTGGCCTCGGCGTGGACCGTGCGCAGGCAGTGGTCGTTCTCCATCAGGCAACCGACCTCGGTGCAGTGCGGCGCGCCGCGGATCGAGCCGTTGTACCCGGTCGACAGGATCGTCTTGTCGCGAACGATGACGGCGCCGACGTGTTTGCGCGGGCAGGTCGAACGGGTGGCCACCTGCAGGGCCAGATTCATGAAGTAGCGCTCCCAGGAGACTCGTTCCATGGCGCCGGAGTATAACCCCTTCCGCCGCGGAGGCCGCATTCCCGGTGGCGGGCAACGATCGGTTCGCGGCGGAGCTTGCCGCCGCGGCGAAAGCGGAGGAGAATCGTGCGGCTCCGGGCCCCCGACCGGCTCGAGGCACATCGGAGTTGAGCGTGTCGATGATGGATGGCCCAGGACAGCGCCCGGGCGCGCGCCGGCTGCAGGCCGACGACAGCCACCCCAAGCAGGCGGCCTGGGTGGGCCTGCTCATCGCGCTCGCGGTGTGCCTGACGGTCGTCCTGATGGTGCTGGTCCCTTTCTTCTCGGTCATCCTCCTCGCGTTGGTGGCGGCCGGGATGATCAACCCCTCGTACAAGCGCCTGGTCGGAGCCCTCGGCGGCCGCCGCAGACTGGCGGGCTTCATCATCTGTTCGCTCCTGATCGTGGTGCTGATGGTGCCCCTCTTCGTGATCGCGCAGGAGGTCTCCCAGGAGGCGCTGGGGATCTACGAGCTCAGCGTCACGCAGCTGACCGAGAACCGGCTGCGCGGGATGTTGGAGGAACGGCAGAGCATCATCGACGACCTCAACGGCGTGCTGCGGCCGTTCGGGTTCGTGCTGACGGTGGACCGGGCCTATGAGCTGATCGCCACCAGTGGCGTGCGGATCGGCGGTTTCTTCTACAAGCAGGGCGTGTCGATCGCCAAGTACCTGGTGAGGTTCGTGTTCGGGTTCATCTTCTGGGTGCTGATCCTCTACTACCTGCTGGTCGACGGACCGCTCTTCCGCGCCTGGCTCGAGGACACCCTGCCGCTGCCGGCGGACGAGCAGCACCTGGTGGCCGACCGCTTTACCGACATGGCGTCGTCCCTGGTGATCGGCAACGGCGTCGCGGCCCTGATTCAGGGCATTGCGGGCGGCTTCGTCTTCGCCCTGCTGGGGTTGCACGCGGCGGTGCTCTGGGGCGTGGTGATGGCGGTCCTCGCCTTCATTCCGGTGGTCGGCATCTCGCTCATCTACATCCCGTTCTCGGCGGTGCTGCTGGCGGCCGGAGAGACGGGCCGCGCCGCCGCCCTCTTCATCCCGCTGGCGATCCTGGCGACGGTGGTCGAGTACTGGCTCAAGCCGCTCCTGGTCGGTCGTCGGGCCCAGATGCACACCCTGCTCGTGTTCCTGTCCCTGATCGGCGGCGCCGTCGTCTTCGGGGCGGTTGGCCTGCTGCTCGGACCGCTGACGATGACCGCGCTGCTGACGCTCACCAGCATCTACCGCGAACGCTATCGGCCGTTCATCGGTCGCCGGCGGATCGAGGTCGGCGCGTGGGGCGGCGAGGACGGCTGAGTCCGATCCACAGATCTGGCCCAAAATGGAACAGCGAACGTCTCAGATCGGACACGGGCGGGGCCCACGGCGGGAGAGCTGCGGCCGCGGAATCGGCGCTCAGACCGGCTTTCGGGGGGCGGTGTCCTCGCGGGCGGCGGCGGGCTGGGGCTCGGGTCGCGGCGCCGGGGAGCGCATGTTGACCTGGCCCTTGAAGGTGGCGCCGTCGCGGATCAGGATGCGCGGGGCGGTGATGTCGCCCTCGACGCGGGCGGTGGCGCCGAGCTCGATGCGCTCGTCCGCGCTCATGTTGCCCTTGACCGTGCCGGCGACGGTGATCGTGCGGCCGTGGATGGTCGCCGTCACCTTGCCCGGGGCCTCGATGGTGACCGAAGCGCTCCCCTCGATGGACCCCTGAACCCTCCCGTTTACAAAGATTTCGCCGCTTCCGGAGAGGGTCCCCTCGCAAACCACTGCCTGTGAGATCACCGTCTGATCGCCCCGGCCCGGTGACGGCGGCGGTGACTCGTGCCGGGCAGGCCTGGCAGGTTCGGGAGCCGTGCTGTGCTGTGTCCGCTCGTCGCGTCCGAAGAGGCCCATGGGATGTCATCCTCGTGGTGGCGTGGTTTGGAGCGGGCAACGGGATTCGAACCCGCGACGTCCAGCTTGGGAAGCTGACACTCTACCAGCTGAGTTATGCCCGCTCACCTGGGGAACGGACTCTACCACAGGGGCGAGCCGCCGCTCAAGGGGCGGGCACCGGCGACGGTGGATGCGGGAATTTCTGGCATGTGGTTTGCTAATGTTCTCGCCCATGAAGACGCAAAACCACTCATCGTGCCGCGGTTTCTCCCTCGTCGAACTGCTGATCGTGGCGGCCATCATCGGGCTCATCGTCGCGATCGCGATCCCAAACCTGCTCAACGCGATCCAGAAGAGTCGGCAGACGCGGACGATCTCCGACATGCGGACGATCTCGAACGGGTTGGGGATCTACTCGCAGGACTTCGCCAAGTTCCCCCTGGCGGATCCTCTCGGGCCCATAACGGTTATTTCGGACGAGTTGATACCCTTCATCGGCGAGGTTCCCACCGTCGACGGTTGGCAGAAAACCCTGCAGTACAAGAGCGACGGGGACAGCTACACGCTGGCGTCCTACGGCGCCGATGCCATCCCCAACCAGCCGTGGACGCAGGGAGTCACCTCGTACTTCACCGACGACATCGTCCTCATGGACGGCTCGTTCTTCCAGGTGCCGGAGGGCGCGCAGAACTGACGCCACACCCCGCCGCTGTCCTCTCGGTGTGGAGGTCGGCTCGTTTTCAGTTCAGCGCTGACCGTGCGGCCCGTTCGTCCCTCGCTGAAGTGACGCTCGGCGTCAACGATCCTGCGGTGTTTTGACGTTCCGGGTCACTCAGTGTGATCTGGATCACAAAGCCGAGAGCACCTCGCCGCTGCCGATGCCGCCGCCCACGCACCTCGAGGTGAGGCCGAACTTCTTGCCCCGGCGGCGCAGCTGGTGGGTCATGTCGACCACCTGGCGGGCGGCGGTGCATCCCACCGGGTGGCCGATCGAGATCCCGCTGCCCCAGAGGTTGGTGCGGTCCCTGGGAAGCTCCGGGAGGTCATGGAAGGCCGCCGCGAGGACCGCGGCGAAGGCCTCGTTGATCTCGAACAGGTCGACCTCTCCGAGCTCGAGCCCGGCCCGTTTCAGGAGCCCCGGGATGACCTTGAACGCGCCTTCGCCCATGTACTCGCGGGCGACACCGACGTTGTGGAAGGCCCGCAGCCCGGCGAGCGGCTCGAGGCCGAGCTCGGCCGCACGCTCGCGGCTGGCCAAAAGGACCACCGCCGCGGCGTCGTTGACGCTCGACGCGTTGAGTGCGGTGATCGTGCCCCCGTCGCGCTTGAAGTAGGGGCGCGCGGCTGCGAGCTCCTCCATGGTCACCGGCCGCGGGCCCTCGTCGCGCGCCACGACGAGCGGCGCACCGCGGCGCTGCGGGACCTCGACCGGCACCACGTAGTCGGCGAAGGCGCCGTCCTCCCAGGCCTTCAAAGCGTTGTGGTGCGAGCGGTAGGCGATCTCGTCCTGCTCCTCGCGGGTCAAACCGTAGCGCTCGACGAGGCGCTCGGTGAGCAGCCCCATGAGCTCGCCCCGTTCGCCGACGTTGCTGTCGGTCAGGGCGCCGAAGAGGCCGTCCACCAGCGTCATGTCGCCGTAGAGCTGGTTCTTGACGCGCCCGGTGAACAGGTAGCGGGGGACGTTGCTCAGCGACTCGACGCCGCCGGCGACGCCGATCGCGACCTCGCCGAGCGCGATGCGGCGCGCGAGGCTGTGGATGGCGGCGCCGCCGGAGGCGCAGTTCTCGTGGAAGGTCGTGCCCGGCGAGGTGCAGGGGACGCCGGCGAACTCGGCCGCCGTCTTGGCGAGGTTGGGCGAGCGGGGGTCCTGCATCACCCAGCCCATGCACGTGTACTCCACCAGCTCAGGGTCGAGGCCCGTGGCCTCGAGCAGCGCGCGGATGGTCAGGGTCGCGAGCTCGCGGGCGAGCATCGGGCTCAGGCCCCCGCCGATCGCGCCGACGGGAGTACGGACCGCACCGACGATCACAACTTCGTGCATGCTGCCGCTCCTTCCAGTTCCGGCATCAGTATGCCAGAGCCAGGCGCCGAGCGGCGCCTGGGGGCGGGATCAGGCCGGCTTCAGGTGGGCCAGCGAGGCGACCACCTCGGCCAGCAGCGCGAGCCGCCGCGGAACCTCGCGGACGACGAGGCACTCGCCGCGCTGGTGGGCGCCCTCGCCGACCGGTCCGAAGCCATCGATGGTCGGTGTTCCCACCGAGGCTGCGATGTTCGCGTCCGACGAGCCGCCCCATCGCACCCAGTCGAGATCGAGGCCGAGGGTGCGGCCGAGCATCCGGGTGCCCTCGAACAGCTCGAGGGAGGCCTCCGTCGCCTCCATCGGCGGCCGGTTCCAGCCGCCGAACACCTGGAGGCGCGAGCCCCGGAG
>DATIVB010000411.1:0-2066 GCA_035466375.1 Chondromyces sp. | reverse complement strand
GCCGGCTGACGGTGCCGAACTCGAGACCCACCAGGGTCTTGGCGTCGTCGGGCATGCTCACCGCGGTGGCGGTCTTCGGGGCCCTGCTCCGCTGCTCCTTCCAGAACTCCGCGAGAGTGTCGTCGGCCTGGACAACATCGGTCGCCGCCACACCCGTAACGAACACACACATCACGCCGAACGCACCGAAGCGACCCATGGCACCTTCCTCCTTCGCGCGACACTCCGATTGAAAAAAAAAGAAACGACGGCCCCGCACCCGTACTTGAAATCATACCGCACCTGCGGACCGCAACCCATCTCGAAATCAGGGATCGAATCGAGGAGATTGGATGGTCGTGGTGTTCCACTTCGACCAAAGCCGCCGGTATCGGGGCGGACGGCGCTCGAGGCTCCCGAGCTCAGAAGTCCGAACCCAAAACTCAAAACTCAAGACTCAAAAGCCCTTCTATACTCGCAACGGGAGGGACGCGCCGCCGTGCGGGTGCTGATGGTCTCGGCCAACACCGAGCGGATCAACATGCCGACGCCGCCGCTCGGGGCGGCGATGGTGGCTGCGGCCGCGAGGGCACACGGTCACGAAGTGGAGCTGCTGGACCTGCTCTCGACCGCAGACCCCGCGGCCGCGGTGCGCGACGCGGTGGCCCGCTGCCGCCCCGAGGTCATCGGCGTCTCGGTTCGCAACATCGACGACCAGAAGATGGCGCAGCCCGACTTCCTGCTCGACAAGGCGGCGGCGGTGGTCCGCGCGTGCCGCGAGGCGGGCCCGGCGCCGCTGGTGCTCGGGGGCGCCGGGTACAGCATCTTCCCGGTGCCGGCGCTCGAGTACCTGGGCGGCGACTTCGGCGTCGCCGGCGAGGGCGAGATCGCCTTCCCGGCGCTGCTCGAGGCGCTCGCCGCGGGCGGCGACCCCGCCGGCGTGCCGGGGGTGGTGGCGCGCGGGCGGAATGCGCCCGTGCCGCCCTCCAAGCCGGCACGCCTCGACGAGCTGCCCTCGCCGTACGCCGATCTCGGGCGCTGTCTCGACCTCGCCGACCCCGGGCTCTGGGTCCCCGTGCAGACCCGGCGCGGCTGCCCCCTCGACTGCACCTACTGCTCGACGCCTCAGATCGAGGGCCGGGCGCTGCGCAAGCGGTCGCCGGCACTCGTCGCCGACGAGCTGGCCCGCCTCGCCGATGCCGGCGCCGCGCGCTTCCACTTCGTGGACAACACCTTCAATCTGCCGCCGTCGTACGCCCTCGAGCTGTGCCGCGAGATCATCTCGCGAGGACGCACCATCGCCTGGAGGGCGATCGTCTACCCGCACCAGGTCTCCGACGAGCTGGTGGAGGCGATGGCCGAGGCCGGCTGTGCGGAGGTCTCCATCGGCTCCGAGAGCTGCTGCGATCCGATTCTCGGCTCCCTCAACAAGCGCTTCTCGGCGGCCGAGGTTTCCGACGTGGTGCGGCGCTTCGCGCGCGCCGGCATCACCCGCTACGGCTTCCTGTTGCTCGGCGTGCCGGGGGAGACCCGCGAGACCGTGGCCGAAAGCCTGGAGGCCGCCGATGCGCTCGACCTCTCGGTGCTCAAGATCACCATCGGGGTGCGCATCTACCCCTTCACCCCGCTCGCGCGGCAGGCCGCCGCCGAGGGCGTGGTCGCGCCCGACGACGACCTGCTGCGGCCGCGCTTCTACATGGCGCCGGCGGTCGCCGGCTGGGTGGAGGAGGCGGTGCGGTCGCGGGACTGGGCGACCACGGTGTGGTTGTGAGGACGCGGAAATGGTCGCTGCGCGAGTCGTTGTCGACGGCACGCGCGGGAAGGGAGAACGGAGCATGTTGATGAAGGACAGGGTCGCGCTGGTCACGGGCGCGAGCCGCGGCATCGGCGCCGCCACTGCGCGGCTGCTCGGCGCCCACGGCGCCGCAGTCGGGGTGAACTACCTCGCCAGCGAAAGTGCCGCCCACGGCGTCGTCGGCGCCATCGAGGCTGCGGGCGGCCGCGCCGTCGCAGTGCAGGCGGACGTCCGCGACCAGGCCCAGGTGGAGGCGATGGCCGCCGCCGCGAGCGAGAAGCTCGGCCCTATC
>DATIVB010000410.1:0-4810 GCA_035466375.1 Chondromyces sp. | reverse complement strand
TCGAACGGCAGCTCCCCGTCGTCGGGATCCTTCGGCGGCGCCGGCTCGTCGTCCGCGCTGCCGTCCTCGCCGCCGTCGGTGCGGATCCGTCGCAGCTTCGACACCGGCTTCGGCGCCACGCGGCGGCCGCGGGCGGTGACGCCGGTGACATCGAGCACCGAGAGGTCGAACTCGGCCTCGTGCACCCGCTGCCGTTTGGCGGGCGCGAAGTCGACGTGGATGGTGTCGTTGCAGTCGCCCGGGATCAGGTAGTCGACCCGGCCCTCTTTGTCCTTGACAAGCTCGTACTCGCGGTCGCGGATGAAGGCCCGGATGTGCACCTTCTTGGCCCACGCGATCCGGTCCTTGTCGCGGTAGACCACGGTGAAGGCCGCGCCCTGCTCGGGGTCGAAGACCTGGGCGTGGATCACCGGCGCGGGGATCAGGACCTTGTCCTCGGGCGCGATGATCCGGAACGAACCGTCGCGGCTGACGAGCAGGATGCGGTCGTACTCGCTGACCGTGAGATGGTACTTCGAGCCCTTGACCTCGGAGCCGAAGAAGCCGGTGTCGGGGTCGTAGGCCACCTTGATGTTCTGCCTCGCCACCGCGCGCACGTCCACCGCCTCGAACGTGCTGATCTCGGAGCGTCGCGGGTAGCTGTCCCCGTACTTCTCGAGCAGGCCTTCGAGGTAGGTGATGGTGGTGGCGGTGAGCTTGCGCAGCTTGGCCTTGATCTCCTTCATGCCCTTGACGGCGATCTCGATCTCCGAGCGGTTGCGGTCGATGTCGTACTGCGAGATGCGGCGGATGGGGATCTTGAGCAGACGGTCGATGTCGTCGTCCGACAGCTCCCGGTCGAGCTCCTTGAGGAAGGGTTTGAGGCCCTTGCGGACCTCCGACACCACCTGCTCGGCGGTGGTGGCGTCCTCGATTCGCTTGTAGACCCGGTTCTCGATGAAGATGCGCTCGAGGTCGAGCCAGTGCTTGCGGTCGGCGAGCTCGCCGAGCTCGTGCTGGAGCTCGGCTCGGATCAGCTCCCGCAGTTGGTCGGTGAGGTAGCAGAGAACCTCCGAGACACCCATCTCCACGGGACGGCGGTCCTTGATCATCACCATATTCGCGGACAGGGAGACCTCGCAGTCGGTGTGGGCGTAGAGCTGCGGGATGACCTCGTCCGAGTAGACCCCGCGCGACAGCTCGATCTCGATCTCCACCCGGTCGGTGGTGTAGTCGTTGATGGCGGCGATCTTGACCTTTCCCTTCTGGGCCGCCGACTCGATGGAGGCGATCAGGCTCTCGGTCGTGGTCGAGTACGCGATCTCACGGATGACGACGGTCTTCTCGTCCTTTTTCTCGACCCGCGCCCGCACCTTGACCTTGCCGAGACCGTCCTCGTACTCGCTGACATCGACGATGCCGCCGGTGGGGAAGTCCGGAAAGATCTCGATGGGCTCGTTCTTGAGGATCCGGATCTGCGCATCGAGCAGCTCGGGGAAGTTGTGGGGGAGGATGCGGGTCGCCATGCCCACGGCGATGCCCTCGGCGCCGAGCATGAGCAGCACCGGCAGCTTGGCCGGCAGGACCACCGGCTCCGAGTTGCGGCCGTCGTAGCTCGGGCGGTACTCGGTGAGGGCCTTCTTGAACAGCGTTTCGCGGGCGAGATCTGTAAGGCGGCACTCGATATAGCGCGGCGCCGCGGCGGCGTGGCCGGTGACCGGGTTGCCGAAGTTGCCCTGGCGCTCGATGAAGTAGTCCTTGTTGGCCAGCACCACCAGCGCGTCGCCGATGGAGGCGTCGCCGTGGGGGTGGAGCTTCATGGTGTCGCCGATGACGTTGGCGACCTTGTGGAACTTGCCGTCGTCCATCTTGGCCAGCGTGGCCAGGATGCGCCGCTGCACCGGCTTCAGGCCGTCGCGGATGTCCGGGATCGCGCGGTCGACGATCACGTAGGACGCATACTCGATGAAGTTCTGCCCCATCAGGGGCTCGATGCGGGTCATCAGGTGGCAATCTCCGGACACGCTGAAAAGGGGAAAATTTCGGATTTCGGATTTCGGATTTCGGATTTTCCGCCCGCCCACGCGGCTCGCGGAACAGATGCCGGGGGTGTGGTGGGGAACTCAAAACTCATAACTCAAAACTCAAAACTGATCGCGGAGCGGTCATGCAATGTCCGCTATCAGGTTCTCGATGATGTACTCCTTGCGGGCGGGGGTGTTCTTGCCCATGAAGAACTCGAGCGCCCGCTTGACGTCGCCCATGGAGCCCGGCGTCACCCGCTTCATGTGCTCGTCGTCGGCGATGAACTGCTTGAACTCCCTGGGTGAGATCTCGCCGAGGCCCTTGAACCGGGTGACCTCGGAGTTCTTGAGCCGCTTGACGGCGGCGTTGCGCTCGGCCTCGGAGTAGCAGTACACCGTCTCCTGCTTGTTGCGGACGCGGAAGATCGGCGTCTCGAGGATGAAGACGTGGCCCGAGACCACCAGCTCTTCGAAGAAGCGCAGGAAGTAGGTCAAGAGGAGATTGCGGATGTGCATGCCGTCGACGTCTGCGTCGGTGGCGATCACGACCTTGTTGTAGCGCAGCCCCTCGAGGTCGTCCTCGATGCCGAGCGCACGCATGATGTTGTAGAGCTCCTCGTTGCGGTAGACCGCCTCGCGGCCGAGGCCGTGGGTGTTGAGCGGCTTGCCCTTCAGCGAGTAGATGGCCTGGGTCTGGACGTCGCGCGCCTGGATCATGGCGCCGCCCGCCGAGTCGCCCTCGGTGATGAAGATCGTCGTCTCCTCGCGCCGCTTGGCCTTCATATCGGAGAAGTGGAGCTTGCAGTCGATGAGCTTGGGGATGCGGATCGCGACCTTCTTGGCGCGCTCGCGCGCCTCCTTCTTGATCGCCGACAGCTCCTTGCGCACCCGCTGGTTGTTCTTGACCTTGGCGAGGAGCTTGTCCGCCTCGTCGGGGTTGCGGTGCAGCCACAGCACCACCTGCTCCTTGACCGCGGTGACGACCCAGGAGCGGACCTCGGTGGAGCCGAGCTTGTTCTTGGTCTGCGACTCGAAGACGGGGTCCTGGATCTTCACCGCCACGGCGCCGACCAGCCCGTCGCGCACGTCCTCGCCGGCGAAGCCGTTCTTGGCGTACTCATTGACGCCCTTGAGGATGCCCTCGCGGAAGGCGCTCTGGTGGGTTCCGCCGTCGTTGGTGTACTGGCCGTTGACGAAGCTGTAGTAGGTCTCACCGTAGGCGTGGGTGTGGGTGAAGGCGAACTCGAGCCGGTCGAGCTTGCAGTGCATGGCGTCATACAACGCCGGCTCGCCGCCGAGCTCGTAGGCGAGGAGGTCGGCGAGGCCGTTCTTCGAGGTGTACTTCTGGCCGTTGTAGTCGAGGGTCAGGCCCGAGTTGAGGAAGGCGTAGTAGCGCAGGCGGTGCTCGAGGTACTCCTCGCGCCACTCGTAGTCGCCGAAGATCTCGGGATCGGGGATGAAGCGGACGAAGGTGCCGTTGCGCGCCTTGAGCTCCTTGCCGCCCTTCTCCTCCTGCTTGCGGCCGCGCGCGAAGAGGCCGCGCTTGAACTTGCCCTCGCGGTAGCTGACGACCTCGAACTCGGAGGACAGGGCGTTGACCGCCTTGTTGCCGACCCCGTTGAGGCCGACCGAAAACTGAAAGACGTCGTCGTTGTACTTGCCGCCGGTGTTGATCTTCGACACGCAGTCGATGAGCTTGCCGAGCGGAATGCCCCGGCCGTAGTCGCGGACCGTCATCTCGGGCCCGGTGCGGCTGATCTCGATGCGTTTGCCGTAGCCCATGATGTACTCGTCGATGGAGTTGTCGATGACCTCTTTGAGCATCACGTAGATGCCGTCGGCAGGATTGGATCCGTCGCCGATGCGTCCGATGTACATGCCGGTGCGGAGCCTGATGTGCTCCAGCGCATCGAGGGTCTGGATCGTCTTCTCGTCGTAAACAATGTTCTTGGTCGCTGTCATTTCGCCTCGGTTACACCCCACTCGTGGGCTTAGAATAGCACTGACGACGGTCCTGGGGGACAGCTGATTCCGGCGCGAGCGGCCCGCGCAGAATGAACGCGCGGACTCGCGTGTTGTCAATTCTAGCGCACAGGTCGAGACGCGTGTTTTCGCGGGGGGGGGCCGCACCGAGGAGGCCCATGAACAAGAAATCGAGGAGCATCGTGCTGCTGCTCGGCATCCTGTCGTTGACCGCGGCGTCGTCTCACGTTGCCGCGCAGACCGACGGGGTCCGGGCGGCGGACCGCACCCTGCCCTTCGTGACGGACCTCGAGGCGGCCCTCGAGACCGCCCGCACTGAATCCAGGCCCGTGTTCCTCGCGTTCGGCGCCGCCTGGTGTCCGGTGTGCCGGCAGATGGAGAGGACGCTGCTGGAGCCCCCCGTCCACGCCTTTGCCGACGACTTCGTGTGGGTGAAGGTCGACATCGACCGGAGGGTGAGCCTGGCCCGCGAGTGGCAGGTGAATGCAACGCCGACCATCTTCCTGCTCGGCCCGGAGGGCGACATCCGCCGCAAGATCGTCGGCGGCATTCGCGCCGAGGCGCTGGCCGAGGCCCTCGGGAGCGTGCTCGAGGCTCGATCCGCCGCGACGGTCCCCGGCGAGGCACCCGTTATCCAGGTGCACCGGGCGACTTCGCTCACCGAGGCGCCGGGCGGCTTCCGCGGCCGCTCCATCTGCTTTTCGAACGTCGGCTACGGCCCGCTCGCCATCCGCAGCCAGTCGCCGTTCCAGGGGCTCCGTCTGTCGATTCCGCCGCGCACCCCGTCGACGCTGGCCGGTGGCGAGCACCAGGTGAGGGTCGCG
>DATIVB010000409.1:0-18748 GCA_035466375.1 Chondromyces sp. | reverse complement strand
GACGCCGATCTCGGGCTCTACTACATCCGCCGCAACTTCATCGACGCCGTCTTCGAGCAGCATCAGGACGACGGCGCGGTGAAAATCGACGCCACCAACGAGCTCGGCCTCAGCTTCGGAACGACCCCGAGCCTCACGGTGTGGTCCATCAGGCTGCCGCGCCTCGGGCTCGGCTACCGCTGGGGATCCGGCGTGCGCGGCATCCGGCTCAACTTCGGCTTTCCGTTCTAAGTCTCGGTCCCGCGGGAACCTCGGTTTCAGCGGGACCGAGAATCAGAGAGGTCAGAAGGTGTAGAGGAGGCGGGCGGTCCAGCTCTCGTAGCCGAGGTCCGAGCCGAGCTGGTTGAAGAGGAGCTCGATCTTGAGCGTGTCGAAGAGCTCGACGCCGCCGCCGAACCCCCACGACCGACCTCCGGTGTCGCCCTGCACGGCCTCCGAAAACGAAACGTCGGCATAGCCGAGGCGGCCGGCGACGTAGAGCGGTCCGAAGAACAGCCTTCCGATGCCGTAGATCTGGTAGTAGTCGGCATCGAGATCGACCGCCTCGGCGTCGCGCGCGAAGCCGTACTCGATGCCGACGCCGGCCTCGATGAAGGGGATCTTGAAGGCGAGCTCGAGGCCGAGGCTGTAGCCGGTGTCCGCGTCGAACGAGACCTCGTCGAGATCGAATTCACCCGCGAAGTCGGCGCCGATCGCCAGGTTGAGGTCGAAGGCGGGCGCCGGTGCCGCAGCGAGTCCGGCAAGGCAGAAAAGCAAGATCGCGATCCGTGATGCTCTCATGGGGCCTCCGCAGCTTCGATGCGCCACGCTACCACGGCTACCCTGCGGGCCTCACCCCGAGGTCGCGCGATGCGGTCCGGCGCCTCGTGCCGAAGCCGGGATTTTGTGACCTGCATCACATATTGAGAATCGCGATTCGCGCGCCCCCGAGCAACTTTGGCGGGATTGAACGCGCGACTTGAGTCTAAGGCACACTCTATCAATGTTTTACGATCGATGCTCAGCGAGTGATCAGATGGGCGCATCAGGTGATCGATGAGGCGTACCCACGGATCGTCCCTTGACATGAGAAAAACCGCTCTATACCTTGACCCTAACTATTCGATGGAGGGTGGAACATGTCAAAGCGGAAACTGGGATTCGTGGTCATCGCGATCATGATCGTCGGCGCCCTGGTGCCGGCACTGCTGGCTCCGCAGCTCGCGGAGGCGGAGGTGTACCAGATGGGGTGGATGGTGTACACGCCGAACCACCCCCACGGCTGCGCCCCGCTGCCCTACGACTGCTACGTCATCTGGGTGTATCCGGACCGCTACTGAGCGGCAGGCGCCAGATCGTAGCTGACAATCGGGGGCAGGTTCGATCGATGCGGTTCGCGCTGAAGGTGTGCGTGCAGGGTCTGTGCGCAGCGATGGCCTGCGCATGGACCCTCACCGCCCCGGCCGAGCGCCTCGAGGAGGGCTTCAGCGTCCGCAAGGTCGCGCTCGAGAAGCCCGCGTACATGCTGGTCGATGCCGTGGTGCGGGGCGACCGGCTCCTGCTTCCCGACTACACCAGCGGCCTGCGCGAGGTCGATCTCGCCAGCGGCCGCGACCTGCGCTCGGTCCTCCCGATGGGGACCCGCCGCGGCGAGGTCACCGGTCCCCAGCACCTCGGCTGCGGCCAGGATCGCTGCGTGGTGTTCGGGGACCGCTACTTCTGGATCTACTACGACAGCAACTGGCGCTTCCTGCTCGAGTACCCGGGCATGAAGAGCACCGCCAGCGGCCAACCCCTGGTCTTTGCCGACCGTATGGTGATCTACGGGATCGCCAGGCCCGATGCTTCGGGCGGCGGCACGCCCTACCTGTTCATCCAGTACGACGACGGCGAGATCGTACCGCTGCAGGAGTACCCGTCCACCATGGCGATGCAGGAGGTGGTGAAGCGGATCCACTTCCAGGGCATCACCAGCGGCGGCCTGGCGGCTCTGCCCGACGGCGGCTGGGTCTTCGTCGATCCCCGCAGCTACTCGGTCTTCATCTTCGACGATCGCGACCGCCTGAAGAGGGTCTGGCGCGGCACCAACCCGCGCTTCCGCGCGCCGAACTTCGACGCCTACACGCCCGTCCACGATGCCTCGGGACGGCAGGAGTACTCCCGCTGGGAGCTCGCCCAGCCCCTGGTCAAGCGGCCGCTGGTGCTCGAGGGCGACCTCGTGGCCTTCGTCGTCGGCCTGCCCGACGGACCGCTGCGCCAGCGCCACGAGCTCGATGTGTACCGGCTGACCGGCGAACCGGTGGCGGTCGGCCTGGCGCTGCCCGGGGTCGTCGCGGGCCGCCTCATCGCGGCCGACAGCGATCACAGCCGCATCGTGCTCGTGGGACAGGAAACCTGGGAGCCGTCGGCCCGGACCATGGTCTGGCAGGTCGACGCGCCGCAGGTGCAGAACGCGCTGAACTGAGCACTGGAGCACGCCATGAAACGATCGACGCTCGTCATCATCACAGGGTTGGCGATGGCTGCCGGCATGGCTGCCGCAGGACCGACGGTGGTCGGGCCCGACGGAGCGGCCATCGACGACGCCGCAACCTCTGTCTCGGCCGGGCGGAACTGGGTGCGTGTCGGTCTCGGCGCACCGTTGGCGGTAGAAGCCGACGCGAACGGCGAGATCCGCCTGCCCGCGCTCGCGAGCGCATCGCTCACGGTGCTCGATGCCTCGTCGGGAAAGCCGGTGACGAGCGGGTCCCTCAGCTGGCGGATCGAAGGCGCCCCGCCCGAGCTGACCGAGGCGGCGTGGAGCTCGGATGACGGCACGCTCGACCTGCCGTGCCGCGGCGACGAGCAGCTCGCGGTCACGGCTCCCGGCTACGCGCCGGCGTCGCTCCGCGCGCCGACGGACGGCCGTCGCCACACGGTGGTGCTGGTGCCCCGCGGCGAGCTCAGGCTCGAGCTGCAGCCGGCAGTGGAAGCACACCTGTGGCTCGCGCGCCAGGATCGGATCAACGCGACCCATCTCTTCAGCAACGTCGCCGAGCGGCACGACATCGCGCCCCGGCAGTCAGCCGAGATCCGCGACCTCGATCGCGAGGCGCTCTACGTCGGTCTGATCGTCGCCAAGGACAAGGCGCCCGTGGTCGGCGCCTTCCAGGGCCTGCCGCTCAGCCACACGGTCACGCTGGACGAAGGCTTCGAGATCGCGGGGGCGGTCCGGAACCCCGACGGCCAACCGCTGGCCGGAGCGCGGGTCGAGGCAATGGGCGAGATCGCCGAGCTCGACAACTTCCGCTACCGCCAGCTCGCCGCCACCGATGACGAAGGCTCGTTTACCGTGCGCGGTCTGCGGGAAGGCACGGTCCGGGTCCGCGCCTGCGCCGACGGACGGGCGTGCGCCGAGACCTCGATCGAGATTTCGGCAGCGCACGCTGCGCCGCCGGTCGCCCTCGAGCTCCCGCCCGGACGGGACCTCGTGATCGTGGTGAAGAACGAAATCAACGAGCCCGCCGCCGGGGCGACGGTCTACCTGCTCGACCGGCTCCACCGGACCGACGAACGGGGACGGCTCGAGATCGAGGGCCTGCCGACCGGGGCGAGCCTTCCGGTCACGATCTTCGGCCACGGCTTCGGCATGTGGGAGGGCGAGATCACGGCCGACCGCCGCGAGCTCACCATCGTCGTCCCGGGCGGGGCGACCATCGAGCAGCAGGTGCTGTCGGCGCGCCGTTACGACCCCGCAGAGGTCAAGGTGCGGTGGCAGGCGTACACCGACGAAGGCCGTGAGACCAGCGCCGGCGAAGGTGAGTGGGACGCCGAGCAGGCCGTCGCGCGCGCGACCGGGCTGCGAGCCGGCACCTACGCGCTCTCGGTACGCCTTCCCGGCTCGGCGACCATGGTCAGCGAACGGGTTTCCGTGGCAGTCGGCGAGAACCTCGTCCTGCCGCCGGCGGTGCCGGACCGCGGCCTCGCCATCGCCGGAAGGGTGGTCGACGGCGACAGCATGCAGCCCGTCGCCGGCGCCCGGGTCAGCTGCGAGCCCGGCTCGCCGTCGGTCTTCCGTGCGCCCGACGCGGTCGAGAACCTGCCGTCGGTCCTCAGCGACGCCGACGGGCTGTTCCTGCTGGAGGGCCTCGATGCGGGCAGCTGCCGGGCGATCGTCCGCGCCCCCGGCTTCGCCACCTGGCGGCGCGACGGCGTGGAGCCCGACGATGCGGGCCTCGACATCGGCGACGTCGAGCTCGATGCCGGCATGACCGTGGTCGGTCGGGTCACCGACCGCGGCGACCTCCCGATCACGGGCGCCGTGGTCGAGATCACCGAGGCCGCCGCCTACGCCTACTTCGCCGAGACCACCGTGCGCACCGACCACGACGGGTACTTCCGCGCCGAGCGGCTGCCGGTCGGCGAGTGGAAGGTGACCGCACGCCACGGCGACCAGAAGGCGCGCGAGACCGTCTCCGGCGAGGCCTTCGAAACCGTCGAGGTCGAGCTCCGGCTCGGCGGCATCCGTATCGACGGAGAAATCTGGCTTGGCGACCAGCGCGCGCCGGGCGGCACCCTGGTGCTGACCACCGACGGCGCGCAGGCCGCGGGCGTGGTGGTCATGATGCAGCGCGTCACCGCCGATCGGCAGATCTTCGGCATCGACCGCGAACCGGTGCAGTTCACGGTCAACGGCGACGGGCGCTTCGGCGGCAGCGGCCTCGAGCCCGGCCGCTACTACGCGTCCTACACGCCGCCCGACGGCGGCTCCGCACCGGTGACCAAGGTCCTCGACGTGCCCCGGGTGGAGTCCTTCCAGTGCGCCATCCAGTACGCCGACGCCGCGGTCGACGGCGTCGTGGTCGACACCGACGGCCGTCCCGTGGCCGGAGCCTCGGTCGTCGCCAGCGCCGGCGACGGCATCCAGGAGTTGTCGGCATTCACCGACGCCGACGGTCGCTTCGCGGTGCGCGGGCTCGAGCCCGGCCGCCTGGTGCTGACCGCGGACCACACCGAGTTCTCGCCGTCCGAGCCGGCCGAGCTCGAGCTCCGGGACGGTAGCGCGGAGGGCCCTGTGGTGCTCGAGCTCGGGGACCCCGAGGGGGCCAACATCGTGCTCGCCGTTCACGCCGCCGCGGGCTCGCCTGGCGGCGCCCCCGTCTATCTGGTGGGGCCCGAGACGACCACCGGCTTCACCGACGGCGGCGGTCTCGCCACCTTTTCCGGAGTGGCGGCCGGCTCCTACCGGCCGTGCGGCTTCGCCTACGGCGGCGCCACCGGCTGCGGGTCCGACCTGCAGGTGGACCGCGGCGAGCACGTGCAGGCGAAGCTCGAGCTCGGCCGCGGCGGCTACGTGGACGTCTACCTGAGCAGCGCCAAGATGCAGGCGTCAGCGACGACGGCGTCCAGTGCCGCGACCGCCAAACGGCTGCCCTCGGTGCGCGTCATGACCGCCGACGGGGTCGATGTCTCGGGGTTGCTCTTCATGTCGAGCCCGCCGCAGGCGCTGCCGGGTGGAATTCGGATCGGACCGCTGCAGGCCGACGACTATGTGATCTCGATCGGCTCCGGGTCCGGCCCGCTGCAGGGTCATGTCAGCGTGCGCGAGGGTGAGCCCAGCGAGCTCGACCTGCGCTGAGCGTCGGCGGGCGCGGCGATCGGCTGGAGCCGCCGGGTGCGGCGAGCCAGGGCGGCCTGGTTCGACGCATCCACTGGACGCCCCCGAGGGAGTGCGGGTTAGAATGGGCCGACCCCGCAGGTCTGGAGGAGACATTCATGAGAACCACGTCCATCCTGTTCCTCGCCACGGCCATCTGTCTGGTGTCAGCCGGCACCGCCCAGGCGCAGAAGATGAGTGATGAAACCACCCTCACCTACCAGGTCCTGACCGAGGAGTGGGATTCGTTGATCGGCGGCGTCCTCGATCTCAGCGACGAAGAGGCTGAAGCCTTCTGGCCCATCTACCGCGAGTACAAGGCCGCGCGCGGCGAGCTGCTGAAGGAGCGTATCGACGTGATCGCCATGTTCCTCGCCGGCTACGACACCATGGGGGACGACATCGCCCGCGGCCTGCTCGACGCCAGCTTCGAGATCGACGCCAAGAAGCTCGCCCTCAAGCGCGAGTACGCCGTGAAGTTCGACGAGGTGCTGCCGCTCAACAAGGTCGTGCGGCTCTTCCAGGCCGAGAACAAGCTCGAGACGACCATGATGATGGAGGTCGCCAAGGACGTGCCGCTGAGCAAATGAGCCGGCGCGCCGGCGCATCCCGCAGAACGACGCCGAGGGCAGGGGTCTCCCTGCCCTTGTCACGTCTCCAGCAGTGGGTCCGGGCGCGCAACGGCGCCCGGACGCTCAGGCGCTGAAGGACTCGACCGCCAGCTTCTCGTCGTCGAACATCTCGAACACACCCACCAGCTGCGCCATGGTCAGGAGCTTGCGCGCCTTGATGTTGACGTGCAGCAGCTTGACCTGGGCCTCGTGCGAGGTCGCGGTCACCTTGCAGCGGATGAGCTCGCCGAGCCCGGACGAGTCGATGGTGGTGACCTTGTCAAGGTTGATGACCACGTTTTTGCCGCCGCGGTTGAGCTCCTCGAGCAGGGCGTCGCGCAGGACCACGTCCCCCTTGCCGATGGTCAGCTTGCCGTCGAGGTCGAAGATGGTCACGTCGCCGAGCGCGCGCTTGGTGATTTCCATGTCTTTCTCCCGGAGCTCGCGCTACGGGCGGGCCCGCGCCGAGCGTTGCAAATTCGAGCCATTATTGCACAATCGTCGCAAAATACCAGCGTGCGTCATCCCGATTCGTTCCGGCGCGGCTGCGAACGGCTCACGTCGAGCGCTCGTCGGGCCCGAGCCGGTCCGCCGCCCCCGGCGCCACCGAGCGCAGGTGGAGGTCGCGCTGCGGGAACGGGATCTCGATGCCTGCCTCGGCGAGGGCGCGGTTGATGGCGACCCGAAGCTCGCTCGGGATGACCACGATGTCCCCGGTCGTCCAGGCGCGGAGCTCGAAATCGAGCGAGCTGTCGCCGAAGCCGGTGAACAGGGCCACCGGCTCGGGCTCGCCGAGCACCTCGGGGTGGGCACGGGCGACGCCCAGCAGCAGCTCGAGAACCACCTCGGGGGCGTTCCCGTAGGCCACGCCCACCGGAATCTCCATCCGGCGGCGGTCGTCCGACAGCGTCCAGTTGATGACCTCCGACGAGATCAGGTTCGCATTGGGGACGATGACCTCGGCACCCTGCCAGGTCCGCACGATGCTGGCCCGGATGCCGATCCGCTCCACCATTCCCGAGAGCTGGCTGCTGAGCTCGACCCGGTCGCCGATGCGGATCGGCCGCTCGAAGAGCAGGATCAGGCCCGACACGAAGTTGTTGACGATGTTCTGGAGACCGAAGCCGATGCCGACGCCGAGTGCGCCGACCACCAGGGTGAGGCGGCTGAAGTCGATCCCGGCAGCGCTCGCGGCGATCATCACGCCGACCACGAGCACGACGTAGTGGGTGAGACGGTTGATCGCGCCCGGGACCCCGCGCGGAAGGGCGAGCCTCGGGTACACATCGGAGTCGAGCGAGATGCGGAGGAGCTGCGACAGCTTGAAGGAGATCCAGACCACGAACGCGAACAGGAGAATGTCGCCCGGGACGACGGTGATCTCGCCGATCCGAAGCTCGGTGCCCAGCATCCGCCGCAGCCAGGAGGCGCCAGGAGCCAACAACCCGATCCCCTCCAGGACAAGCACGATCCAGCCGATGACGGCGGCGCCGTCCACGAGACGGAACAGGACGCGCCGCACCTCGTCGGCGTGCAATCGCACGAGTCCGAACCGGCGCACGGTCCCGGCGAGCATGACGACCCGGACCACGGCGTGCAGGACGACGGCCGAGATCCAGAGAATGACGGCCGCGAAGAGAGCGGACAGGGTCTCCATCGCGAGCACCGAGGCGAATCCCACCGCTCCGACGAAGTTGGCCGCCACCGACGCGACGAAGAGCACCATCGCCAGGCGCGCCCCGACCAGGATGACCCGGTACCAGCCGCGCGGTATGGGCGGTGGCCTGCGGGTCATCTGGCGGTGGACCCAGCCGGCGGTCAATGCGCCGGCGACCGATGTCACGAGCAACAGCAGGCGGTCGATCAGGTTGCCGTCCGGTGCGAGCTCCGTCCCGATCTGCAGGAAGAGGAGGAGCGCGAGAACGTAGACGAGCGGTCGTAGAGTTGCGCCTGCCAACAGCGGAAAAAGCCGCAGGGTGGCGAGCGCCAGCACCAGACCCAGGAGGTCGGTCCACGCGAGCGGCGCCTCGGGGTGGAACAGATCGCGCAACAGGATCGCGACGATCAGCGCCGCCGCCAGCGGCCGCTCGAGCACTCCCAAGGTGCGCTCGAGCGATCGGTCCTGCTGCACCCAGAGCTGCGCCTTGCCGCGGGCCACCACCAGGAGTCCGACCAGGGCGAGCAGGAAGATGAGGTGGCGCAGCAATCCGGCCTTCTCCTCGGCCACGTAGGCGCGGATGCTCCCCGAGTTTTTCCGCCACATCGCCGTCAGCTGCTGCGAGAGGCTGCCGTCGACGCCCGGAACCTCGAACGCCCGCCACAGCGGCGGGCTGTCGACGCCGAGTACGACGCGCCTTCGGCGGGCGGACTCCTCGCGAAGCTCGACCAGCAACTCGTCGGCCGTCACCCTGGTCTTCGAGATCCGCGCCTGCAGCTCCAGGACCCGATCGCGGATCGTGCGGACCTCGCCGGCCGCGGAATCGATGGCGGACACGGTTTCCTCGATCTCCTGCAGCACCGGCGGCGGCAGCTCGCCCTCTCTGGCGCCCTCTCGGGTCAGCTGCCACAGCGCCCGCTCGGCCTCGAAGGTCCGCAGCTCGCCGTCGAACCGGGACGCCTGCTCTTTCAGACTCACCAACCAGCGGTCGAGCCGCGCCAGCAGCCGGATCCAGTCCTTCTCGGTATCTGCGAGGACTGAAGCCGGCCCCTGGATCGCCAGTCGACGCTCCGTGTCCTCCATCAGCGTCTCGAGCTGCTGCGTTCCGCGCTCGAAGTCCGCGGCGATCTGATCGAGCTCGCCGCTGACGTCGGCGCGCGATCTGCCGCTCTGCAGCATGACCCGGGTTGCCGCCGCGCGCTCCGAGATCTCGGCGGCAGGCAACGGAGTCGGGGCGGGGATTGGAGTCGGATCCGGGGTCGGCTCCGGCGGCGAAACCATCTGCGCCCACCCGCCGACCGCACCGCACCACAGGACGGCGGCCACGATGCCGGAAACGAGGCGGAGACGCGGCCGGTCGGGGACCTTCTGCTGCGGTCGCCTGCTCGTGTGTGATCTCATTTCGTGTTCCCTTGCACAGCCTCACCGGGCGCCGGGCTCTATGGCCCGGAGATCAGTGCGGCGGAGCTCCCTCTCCATCTTCGGTCATCGCCTTCGCGAGCTCGTCGATCACGGTCTCCGGTGCCAACGGTACCCCGGCGCGATACGCGGCACGGGCGATGACGTGCGAGGCGACGGGCGCGGTGAGCAGCAGAAAGGCACAGATCAGGAGCGCTCGGACCGTGATCGCCGCCTCGCCGAAGTGCAGGGCCACCGCGAGCAGCACCAGTGCCGCCCCCAGGGTACCCGCCTTCGACGACGCGTGCATGCGGGTCGGCAGATCCGGCATTCTGAGCAGGCCGAGGCCCGCCACCACCATCAACGCGATGCCGAGAGCCGCCACCGACAGCACGCCCACCGTCACGGTCGTCCCCTCCGCTCGAGGTAGCGGGCGAACGCGACGGTGCCGACGAAGGTGATCAGGGCCAGGACCATCGCGACATCGAGAAACACGGGGTTACCGGTCACGATCGCCCACAACCCTGAGACCGCGACCGCGACGACCGTCATGAAGTCGAGCGCCACGACCCGATCGGGCAGGCTGGGGCCGCGGAGGAGGCGCACGAAGGCCATCAGCAGGGGGAGCCCGAGGACGGTCAGCAGGATCTCGGCTTGCCCGTTCACCGCAGCAGCTCCAGGACCCGGCGCTCAAAGCCGTTCTTGATCGCGGCGCGGAAGAGCTCGGGATCGTCGACGAACATGGCGTGAACGTAGAGGCAGCGCCGGTCGGGCGACACGTCGAGGCTGAGGCTGCCGGGTGTCAGCGTCACCAGATTCGCGAGCACGGTGATCTCGACGTCGCTCGCCTCCTCGAGCGGCACCGCCACCACGCCCGGCCGCCGGTAGGATTTCGGGGTCAGCACGTCCCAGGCGACGCGCAGGTTGGCGAGCAGGAGCTCGTACAGAAAGAACGCCACGAACCGGACCAGGTCGAAGATCTTGCCGAAGTACCGGGTCGGTCCGATGAGCGGTCCGGCGATCCACAGGACGCCGTAGCCGACGACGAACCCGACCGTCAGGTGCGCCGGGTCGACCGAACCGACCACGCCCGCCCACAGCAGGGCGAGCAGGAGGTTGAGCAGGAAGGCCCTCACGGCAGACCTCCGGCGATCCCCACGGCCGCCCGATAGGCCTCGAGGTCGAGGAGCTCGGCCGCCGCCCTTTCGGCGACGGCGAAGAGCGGTTGCGGCACCAGGCCGATGACCACCGTGACGGCCGCCAGCAGAACGATCGGCACCACCATGACGGTCATGCCCCGTCGATCGGCCGCGATCGGGCGCTCGGTGGGTGCCGCCTTCCAGAACGCCTCGTTCCAGATCTTGGTCATGCTCAGCAGCGTGAGGAGCCCGGCGGCGAGGGCCGCGACCACTGCCAACCACGCCTCGCACTCGATGGCGACGCGGATCACCGCGAGCTTGGCCCAGAAGCCCGACAGCGGCGGGATGCCGGCAAGGCTCGCGGCCGGAATCAGAAACAGCACCGCGAGCCACGGAGCGGAAACGCTGAGCCCGCCGAGTCGCCCGAGGTCCTCGCTGCCGCCGAAGCGGCGGATGGCGCCGGCCACCAGGAAGAGGTTGGTCTTCACCAGAATGTGATGCGCGATGTAGAACACCGCCGCCGCGAGCGCGGCGCGCCGCACCGGCTCCGCGGCGATGCCGACCAGGCCGAGGCCGACCACCATGTAGCCGATCTGGCTGATGATGTGGAACGACAGGATGCGCCGGATATGGAACTGGGCGACCGCGCCGACGACCCCGGCCATCATGGTCAGGGCCGCCACCAGGACCAGGAAGGCGAAGATCCAGGTCTCGCCGGCGAAGAGGACAGGAAAAACGCGGATCAGCGCATAGACGCCGACCTTGGTGAGCAGCCCGGCGAACACCGCCGACACCGCCGCCGGGGGGGTGTGGTACGAAGCCGGCAGCCAGAAGTAAAGCGGGAACAGCGCCGCCTTGATGCCGAAGGCGACCAGGAAGAGCCCTGCCAGCGCCGCCGTCAGCTCCGGTCGCTGCGCGCTCACCTCGGGCATCCGCACGGCGAGCTCGCCGAGGTTCAAGCTGCCCGCAGCCCCGTAGACGATGCCGACGGCTGCGAGGAAGAGCGCCGAGGCGAAGAGGTTCAGGGCTACGTACTTGAGGCCGCCTTCCATCTGCTCCCGGCCGCCGCCGAGCACCAGCAGCACGAAGCTCGCCATCAGCATGACCTCGAAGCAGACGTAGAGGTTGAAGAGATCGGCAGTCAGAAAGGCGCCGTTGACGCCCGCCAGCAGCACCATCAGGTACGCGTAGAAGCCCATGCTCGAGCGCTCGCTCTCGACCTCGGCGAGCGCGTACAGGGCGACCGCCGCTCCGACCAGTGAGGCGAGCAGCACCATCAGCGACGCCAGGGTGTCGGCCACGAGGTTGATGGCGATCGGTGCCGGCCACGCCCCCAGGTTGACCGCCGCCGAACCGTTCCGCCACACCGAGACCATCAGCGCCACGGCAAAGGCCAGCAGGGCCCCGGCCCCCGCGAGCCCGAACGCCTTCTGCAGCCTCAGGGAGCGGAACGAGATCATGATGCCGGCGGCCGCCAGCAGCGGCACGGCAATCGGCGCGACCACCACGAGGCCCCTCATTCGGTCGACCTCATGTCGTCCACGTCGTCCGTGCCGGTGGTGTCGACGACGCGGTGCACCAGCACCGCGGCGAAAGAGACCACGGCGAACCCGATCACGATGGCGGTCAACACCAGTGCCTGCGGCACGGGGTCGGCCACGCCGGCCGGCGGCGCCAGAGCCCCGACCGCGGCGATCGGCGGGCCGCCGCGGCTCAGCCCTCCGGCGGTGAAGATCAGGAGGTTGGCCGCGTGGCCGAGGAGGACGAGACCGAAGACCAGCCGCACCACGTTGCGGCGCAGCATCAGGTAGATGCCGCAGGCGTACAGCAGACCGACCACGACCGCCATCGCGAGCGTCATCGGGCGCCCTCCTCGTCGAGGGTGAAGAGGATCGTCAGCGCCGCCCCGGCCACCAGGAGGAAGACGCCCGCATCGAAGAGCAGCGGCGTCCCGAGCTTGCCGAGGCCGGGAACCGCCCTCTCCCACCACACGCCGCTGAGCAAGGGCCTGCCGACGACCAGCGCGACGCCGCCGCTGCCGAGGGCCACGAGCAGCCCGAAACCCGCGATCGCCCGCGGGTCCGCCCGCAGCAGGCGGCGCGCCCGGCCGACGCCGTAGGCCAGCTGGTAGATCGCGACGCCGCCGGCGGCGAGCAGACCGCCGATGAAGCCGCCGCCGGGTTCGTTGTGGCCGCGCAGCAGCACGAAGACGGCGAGCACCAGCAGCAGGATCAGCAGGGCCCTGGCCGCGGTGCGGAGGATCAGGGAGTCGCTCACGGCGCCCTCCTGCCGAGGCCGAAGCGCCATCCGATGAGGGCGGCGACGCCGAAGGCTGCGACGGCAACGACCGTGATCTCTCCGAGCGTGTCGAGGGCGCGGAAATCGACCAGGATCACGTTGACCACGTTGCGCCCCTTGGCCTCCGTCACGCACGCTGCCAGGTAGGCCTGCGACGCCGTTTTCTCGAGGTTGACCTGGGATGAGATCAGCACCAGGAGCGTCATGGTCAGGCCGAGGGCGGCAGCGAGGACGATGTCCCGGAGGCGGCGGACGGCGCTGCTGCGGCGGAGGAACTCCGGAAGCCTGGCGAACACGAGCACGAGCACGATCACCGACAGGGTCTCCACCATGATCTGGGTCATGGCGAGGTCGGGAGCCGAGTACACCAGAAAGACCATCGCCATCGCGAGGCCGGTGACGCCGAGCGCCGCCACGCTGGCAAGCCGGGAGTGCAGGACCACGGTGATCAGGCCGCCGCCCACCAGCAGCACGGCGAGCAGCCCCGCGAAGGCGTCCGGCGGTGCGACGGGGAGGCGCGGCGCGCGCATCGCCCAGCTCGCGAGCGGCGGCAGTGCCACCGCCACCGCCGCCGCCACGACCACCAGGAGGTAGTGGCGCAGGCTCCCGGTCTGGAGCCTCGCGGTCAGCCAGCCGGCCGCTGCGGGCAGGTGCTCGATGCCGCGCTCGAAGAGCCGCGCCGGACCCCACTGTCCGACCCACTCGAGGGCTCTGCCGAGACCGGCCAGCCGTGGGCGGATGATCAGGTAGAGGCCAAAACCTGCGGCGAGCGTCAGCAGGCTCAGCCCCATGACGGCGAGGGCGTCGGTGTTGAGGCCGTGCCAGAGCTTCAGGTCCATGAGCACCGGCCGGCCCGCGATCGCGGTCGCGGCCCCCGAGCCGAGCGCGTTCTCGAAGGCCTGGGGAACGAGCACGCCGAGGCCGGCGATCGCCAGCAGCATCGGACCGATGACCATCGACAGCGGGGCCTCGTGTGCGGCCTTCGGGGTCGGCCGGAGCGGGCCGCAGAACGGACGGACCGCCACCATGAGCGCGGTCGCCACCAGGGCCACGTTGGCGAGCACCGCCGCCGCAACCAGCCACGCTCCGAGGGTCTCGATGTCGAGCTTGGTCTTGTACAGGATCTCCTTGCCGACGAAGCCGAACATGGGCGGGGCGCCGGCCTTCGACAGCGCCGCCAGCAGTCCGGCGGCCGCGGTCCACGGCATCAGGCGCCGCAGACCCCCGAGCGTGGTGATGTCGCGGGTCCCGGTCTCGTGGTCGATGCTGCCGGCGACCATGAACAGGGCCGCCTTGTACAAGGCGTGGGCGACGAGGAAGACGACCGCCGTCTTGATGGCGAGATCGCTTCCGACACCGAGGAGCATGGTCAGGATGCCGAGCACCGCAACCGTCGAGTAGGCGAGGATCTTCTTGAGGTCGCGCTGCGGCAAAGCCATCGCCGCGCCGGTCAGCATGGTCAGGAGCCCGAGCCCGGTCACCGACCACCGCCACTCGGGGGTCCCACCGAGCAGGGGATGAAGCCGCGCCAGCAGGTACACGCCCGCCTTGACCATTGTTGCCGAGTGCAGGAACGCACTGACCGGCGTCGGCGCCGCCATGGCGGCGGGCAGCCAGAAATGGAAGGGCACCTGGGCCGATTTCGTCGCCGCGGCGACCAGCACGAGGACCAGGATCGCCCCGTACAGGGCGTGCGTCCGCAGGTCGATCGCCCCCAGCCCCGACAAGCTGGAGGCTTCGGCCGGCGACAGCCCGAGGTCGCCGCCGGCCGCCACCGCCATCAAGAGAGCGGCGAGCAGCAGCAGGCCGCCGACGGCGGTGATGACAAGCGCCTTGATCGCCGCGGCCCGCGCCTCGGCCCGCTGGTGGTCGAAGCCCACCAGCAGGAACGAGCACACCGAAGTGAGCTCCCAGAAGACGAAGAGCGAGATGAGATCATCGGCGAGGACCAGCCCGAGCATGGCGCCGAGGAAGACCAGCAGCGTGGCCAGCAGCCGGCCCAGGCGAGGATCGCCTCCGAGGTAGCCGCCGGCGTAGACCAGGATCAGGGCGCCGATGATCGTGATGAGGAGAGCGAAGGTCGCCGACAGTCCGTCGAGCCGGAACGCCAGCGAGACCCCCATGCCGGGCACCCAGGCCAGGCTCTCGCGCAGCGCGTCCCCGGGCCCGAGCGGCAGTGCGCGCAGGATCGGCGCCGCCGACAGCAGCGGAACGGGCGCCAGGGCCCAACCGGCATGCCGGCCCAGGCGCCTCGCCAGCAGGGGTGCCACGAGCGCAGCGAGGATCGGCATGAGAACCGCTGTCAACAGCATTCGAGACGGATCATAACCTGAAATTCGGAGCGGACCTTGCTACCGTAGCGGCGGGGGCGACCGTCTCGTTCGGAGGGGATTCATGAGAAGAGCGTTGAGCCTGTTCACGATGGCGATCGCTTTTGCGTTGGCCGTTTCGGCGGGAGCGTCGGACGACGCGGAACCTGCGGACGGCATGACCGCCGCGGCATTCAAGGGTCTCGAGCTGCGCGGCATCGGGCCCGCGCTGATGTCGGGCCGCATCGCCGACATCGCGATCCATCCCACCGACCTCAGCACCTGGTACGTTGCCGTGGGCTCCGGCGGGGTGTGGAAGACGACCAACTCGGGAACGACCTGGGCGTCGATCTTCGACGACCAGGACTCCTACTCCATCGGCTGCGTGGTGCTCGACCCCGCGAACCCGCACGTGGTGTGGGTGGGCACCGGCGAGAACGTGGGCGGCCGCCACGTCGGCTTCGGTGACGGTGTGTACAAGAGCCTCGACGGCGGCGCCACCTGGAAGAACGTGGGGCTCGCCGACTCCGAGCACATCTCCGAGATCATCGTCGACCCGAGCGACTCCGACACCGTCTACGTGGCCTCGCAGGGGCCGCTGTGGTCGCCGGGCGGCGAGCGCGGCCTGTACAAGACGACCGACGGCGGCACGACGTGGAAGCAGGTGCTTTCGGCCGGCGAGTGGACCGGGGTCACCGACGTGGTGATGGACCCGCGCGATCCGAAGGTGCTGTATGCCGCCACCTGGCAGCACCACCGCACGGTGGCCGCGGTCATCGACGGCGGTCCCGAGTCCGGGATCCACAGGACGACCGACGGCGGCGCCACCTGGACCCGGCTCGAGGAAGGCCTTCCCAAGGGCAACATGGGGAAGATCGGCCTCGCCATCTCGCCGCAGGACCCGGACGTCGTCTACGCGGTCATCGAGCTCGACAACCGCGAGGGCGGGCTGTGGCGCTCGGCCGACCGCGGCGCGAGCTGGGAGAAGCGCTCGGACGCGGTCTCCGGCGGCACCGGGCCGCACTACTACCAGGAGCTCGAGGCCTGCCCGCACGCCTTCGACCGCATCTACATCATCGACGTCCGGATGCAGATCTCCGATGATGGTGGCACGACCTTCCGGCGGCTCCCGGAGGAGGCTAAGCACCCGGACAACCACGCCCTCGCCTTCCGCCCCGACGACCCGAACTGGCTGCTCGCCGGCACCGACGGCGGGCTCTACGAGAGCTTCGACCTCGCCGAGACCTGGCGCTTCGTGGCCAACCTGCCGGTGACGCAGTTCTACAAGCTGGCGCTGGACGACTCGGCGCCGTTTTACAACGTCTACGGCGGCACCCAGGACAACAACACCCAGGGCGGGCCGACGCGCACCGACAGCGCCAACGGGATCCGCAACGCCGACTGGTTCATCACCCTCTTCGCCGACGGCCACCAGCCGGCGGTGGAGCCCGGCAACCCCGACGTCGTCTACTCGGAGTGGCAGCAGGGCAACCTGGTGCGCACCGACCGCGCGACGGGCGGCATCGTCTACATCCAGCCGCAACCCGAGCCCGGCGATCCGCCGGAGCGATTCAACTGGGACGCCCCGATCCTCATCAGCCCGCACTCGCCGACGAGGCTCTACTTCGCGTCGCAGCGGGTGTGGCGTTCGGACGACCGCGGCGACACCTGGACGCCGGTCAGCCCCGACCTGACGAAGAACGAGGACCGCCTCCTGCTGCCGGTGATGGGCCGCCAGTGGAGCTCGACCGCGCCCTGGGATCTCTTCGCCATGTCCAACTACAACACCATCACCTCGCTGGCCGAGTCGCCCCTCGAGGAAGGTGTGCTGTGGGCCGGGACCGACGACGGGCTGCTGCAGGTGTCGGGCGACGGGGGCTCGAGCTGGCGTGCGATTCCGGTGGGCATTCTGCCCGGCGTCCCCGCCACCGCCTTCGTCAATGACATCAAGGCCGATCTCTTCTCGGCCGACACCGCCTACGTCTGCCTCGACAATCACAAGTACGGCGATTTCAAGCCCTACCTGGTAAAGACCACCGATCGCGGGCGCAGTTGGAGGTCGATCGCCGGCGACCTTCCGGACCGCCACCTGGTGTGGCGGCTGGTCCAGGACCACGTCGAAGCCGGCCTCCTGTTCGCGGCCACCGAGTTCGGGATCTTCTTCACCGTCGACGGCGGCTCGAGCTGGATCGAGCTCGAGGGCGGGCTGCCCACCATCGCCTTCCGCGATCTCGCCATCCAGCGCCGCGACAACGACCTGGTCGGCGCCTCCTTCGGTCGCGGCTTCTTCGTCCTCGACGATTACACGCCGCTGCGCGGGATCCGCGCCGAGACCCTCGAGCGCGAAGCGGTGCTGTTCCCGGTGCGCACGGCCCCCTGGTACATCCCGCGCCGGACCCTGGGCGACGAAGGCCAGGCCTCCCAGGGCGGCGCCTACTTCGTGGCCGAGAACCCACCCTTCGGGGCGGTCTTCACCTACCACCTCGGCGAGGGACTCACGACCCTGAAGGAGGCCCGCCGCGAGCAGGAGAAGAAGCTCGAGAAGGAGTGGAAGGACACCCCCTACGGCGGCTTCGAGGCCATGGAGCGGGAGCGGCGGCAGCCCGACCCGACCGTACTGCTGACGGTACGGGACGCCGCAGGCGAGATCGTCCGCACCGTCACCGGACCGGTGACCAAAGGCTTCCACCGCGTCGCCTGGGACCTCCGCTACCCGAGCACCGCGGCGATCCGAGCCTCCGGCGATGACGAGCGCGGCGGGGGCGGCGACCGGAGCGACGACAGCGGCTTCATGGCGCCGCCCGGAAGTTACTCGGTGACCCTGGCCAAGCGGGTGGACGGCGTGGTGACCGAGCTCGATGGTCCGGTTCCCTTCGAGGTGGTGCGGGTGTTCGAGGGGACCCTGGAAGGAACTTCTCCGGTCGAAACGGCGGCCTTCATGCGCGAGGTGGCAGAGCTCAACCGCGCGGTCAGCGCCGCGTCGCACTTGGTGAGCCTCGGCTTCGAGAGCCTCGCGAACCTGGAGAGGGCGCTGGCCCGCTCGACCGTCGAGCCCGGCGCCCTGGCGAGCGAGCTCGAGGAGCTCCGGCAGCGCCTGTACGCGCTCGACGAGAGGCTGACGGGCAACCGGTCGGTACGGTCGATGGGCGAACCGCAGTCGCCGACCGTCGCCGGGCGCCTGAGGGTGGCCGCCTTCAACGACGGCCAGTCGGACTACGGGCCGACGGCCACCCACCGCCGCGCCTTCGAGATCGCCGCGGAGCAGTTCGCCGGGCTCGAGCCGCAGCTGCGCTCACTGATCGAGCGCGACCTGCCGGCCCTCGAAGCGTAGATGGAGGCCGCCGGCGTGCCCTGGACACCGGGCCGGCCGCTGCCGGAGGTCGGAGGCGGCAGGGAGGAATGAAACGTTCGAACGTTGGAACGTTCAACGTTTGAACGTTGGGCTCATCCGGGAAATATGGGTGGCCACGGCTCGAATTAGGAATTAGGAATTGGGAATTAGGAATGCCGCCCGCCCGCCCATTTCGAAGTTCGGATTTCGGATTTCCACCCTCCCGCCCACTGAGCATGCGGTGGTGCAGGTCCACGGGGTCAACAGCGGCAGTGGCAGTTGCAGTCTCAGTGCCAGTAGCAGTGACAGTGGCAGCGGCAGAGGACAGCGACAGCGTCCTCGCGGGCGTGCGAGCACGACCCCGGTCATTCCCTCGGGTTGAGCAGCCGCC
>DATIVB010000408.1:0-5655 GCA_035466375.1 Chondromyces sp. | reverse complement strand
GTTCCCCCGCACGAATCGCACTTCAGACAGGTGCCGTTGCGCACCAGGGTGAGCGCGCCGCACTCGGGGCAGGGATCGCCCTCGTAGCCCATGTAGCGGGCCTTCTGGGCGGCGGCCTCGGCCTGGCTCGTCGCGCTGGCGTGGCCGGTCGCCAGGGCCTTGGCGCGCGATCCCGCCACCGAGGGGCCACCGCTCTGGTTGACGGCGATGGGGTGGACCTCGGCCATGTCGTCCTCGTCGGGCGGCAGCTTGTGCTGGTCGGAGCCGGTCCCGACCGCGTCGTGGCGGAGGTCCTCGAGCGACACCTGCGCGAGGTCGTCGCGGCCGAGGTAGGTGATGGCGAGCTCGCGGAAGATGTAGTCGATGACCGAGGTGGCCATCTTGATGCGGTCGTGGCCGCCGACCATGCCGGAGGGCTCGAAGCGGGTGAAGACGAAGGCGTCCACGTACTCCTCGAGCGGCACGCCGTACTGCAGGCCGAGCGAGACCGCGATCGCGAAGCAGTTCATGAGCGAGCGGAAGGCGGCGCCCTCGCGGTGCATGTCGAGGAAGATCTCGCCCACCGCGCCGTTCTCGTACTCGCCGGTGCGGATGTAGACCTTGTGGCCGCCCACCGACGCCTTCTGCGTGAAGCCGGTGCGGCGCCCGGGCAGCCGGTTGCGGCGCGCCTGGTAGCGGATGACCACCCGCTCGGCCATCGCTTCGGCCACCTTGGCCGGGTCGCCCGACGCGACCGCCTCGACCATCGCCTCCTCCTCCTCGAGGTCCATGGCGATGCTCAGCGGCTGGCTGAGCTTGGAGCCGTCGCGGTACAGGGCCACCGCCTTGAGCATCTTCTGCCACGCCAGGTAGTAGGCGCGCTTGATGTCCTCGAGCCGCGCCTCGGCCGGCATGTTGATGGTCTTGGAGATGGCCCCCGAGATGAAGGGCTGGGCGGCCGCCATCATCAGGATGTGGCCGTCGTAGCGGATCGAGCGCGTGCCCCGCTTGCCGCAGCGGTTGGCGCAGTCGAAGACCGCGAGGTGCTCGTCCTTGAGGTGGGGCGCGCCCTCCACCGTCATGGTGCCGCAGGCCCAGGAGTTGGCGGCCTCGATCTCGTTGGGCGAGAAGCCCATCCGCGCGAGCACGTTGAGGCTCCAGTCGGTGAGCTCGTGGTCGGTCAGCCCGCGGCGGCGCAGGAAATCCTCGCCGACCACGTGCGGCGCGAACGCGTTGGTGATCTCGAACGAGGTCGGCAGCGCCTTCTCGACCCGCGCGATGACCTCGTCGGTGAACCCCTTGGCGTGCAGGGCCTGGTGGTCGATGGTCGGGCAGCCCACGAGGGTGCCGCGGCCGACGGTGTAGGCGACGATGTCGTCGATCTGCTCGGGCGTGTAGCCGAGGGTCGTCAGGGCGGCCGGGATTCCCTGGTTGATGATCTTGAAGTAGCCGCCCCCGGCGAGCTTCTTGAACTTCACGAGCGCGAAGTCGGGCTCGATGCCGGTGGTGTCGCAGTCCATCACCAGGCCGATGGTGCCGGTGGGAGCGAGCACCGTCGCCTGGGCGTTGCGGAAGCCGTGCTCGGTGCCGAGCTCGACGGCCCGGTTCCAGGCGTCGCGGGCGGCGGTCAGGAGGTCGGGCGGCGTGGTCTCGGCCGACAGGCCGTCGGGCCGGATGGTCAGCCCCTCGTACATCTCGGCGGGTGCGTCGTAAGCCGCGCGGCGGTGGTTGGCGATCACCCGCAGCATCGACTCGCGGTTCTCCTCGAAGCCCGGGAAGGGCCCGAGCTCGCGCGCCATCTCGGCCGAGGTCGCGTACGACTCGCCGGTCATGATGGCGGTGATCGCGCCGCAGATCGAACGCCCGCGCTCCGAGTCGTAGGGGATTCCCAGGCGCATCAGCAGCGAGCCGATGTTGGCGAAGCCGAGGCCCAGGGTCCGGAAGCGATAGCTGAGCTCGGCGATGCGGCGGCTTGGGAACGAGGCCATTAGCACCGAGATCTCGAGCACGATCGTCCACAGCCGGGCGGCGTGGCGGAAGAGCTCGATGTCGAAGGTCCCGTCCTCGTCGAGGAAGCGCACGAGGTTGAGCGAGGCCAGGTTGCACGCCGTGTCGTCGAGGAACATGTACTCGGAGCACGGGTTGGAGGCGTTGATGCGGCCGCTCGCCGGGCAGGTGTGCCACTCGTTGATGGTGTCGTCGTACTGCAGCCCGGGGTCGGCGCACTCCCAGGCGGCGAGGGTGATGTCGTTCCAGAGCTTCGCCGCGGGTACCTTCCTGGCGACGGTGCCGTCGGTGCGGTTGGTCAGCGTCCAGTCGCGGTTGACCTCGAGTGCCTGGAAGAAGGCATTGGGCACGCGGACGCTGTTGTTGGCGTTCTGGCCCGACACCGTGTAGTAGGCGTCGGAGTCCCAGTCGGTGTCGTACTCCTCCACCGGGTAGGTGTGGACGCCCTGGGCGGCGAGCTGCAGCACGCGCTGGATCGAGCCGTCGGGGACGCCGTGGCGGCGCGAGGTCCTGATGGCGTCGCGCAGCTCGGTGTTCTTCTCGAGGTCGAGCACCGCCTCCCCGGTGTGCTTCGGGAAGCAGGCGTCGAGGATGGTCTGCAACTGGCGCTTGAGCAGCCGCGACCCGGCCACCAGCGCCGCCACCTTGCGCTCCTCCACCGCCTTCCAGGAGATGAAGTCCTCGATGTCGGGGTGGTCGAGGTCGAGGCAGACCATCTTCGCCGCACGGCGCGTCGTGCCGCCCGACTTGATGGCGCCCGCCGCCCGGTCGCCGATCTTGAGGAAGGACATCAGCCCCGACGAGCGCCCGCCGCCGGACAAGGGCTCGCCGTAGCCGCGCAGCTGCGAGAAGTTGGTGCCGGTTCCCGAGCCGTACTTGAAGAGGCGCGCCTCGCGCACCCACAGGTTCATGATCCCACCCTCGTTCACCAGGTCGTCGGCCACCGACTGGATGAAGCAGGCGTGGGGCTGCGGGTGCTCGTAGGCGCTCGAAGAGGTCTTCAGCTTCCCGGTCTTGGGGTCCGCGTACCAGTGGCCCTGGGCCGGTCCGGTGATGCCGTAGGCCCAGTGCAGGCCGGTGTTGAACCACTGCGGCGAGTTGGGCGCGGCAAACTGCCCGGCCAGCATGTAGCAGAGCTCGTCGTGGAAGGCCTCCGCGTCCTCGTCGGAGTCGAAGTAGCCGTGCTCCCGGCCCCAGTGGGTCCAGCAGCCGGCGAGGCGGTTGAAGACCTGGCGGGCGTCGCGCTCGGGGCCGGTGAGCGGCTCGCCGCTCTCACTCATCTCGGGGTTGCCGTCGTCGTCGAACTGCGGCACCCCCGCCTTGCGGAAGTACTTCTGGACGAGCACGTCCACGGCCACCTGCGACCACCGCTTGGGCGCCCGGACCCCGTCCATGGCGAACACGAGGGTGCCGTCGGGGTTGCGGATCTCCGACGTGCGCTCGACGAACTCGATGTCCTGATAGGGGTCCTGCCCGGCGCGGGTCAAGCGGCGCGTGACCTTCATACTGCTCTCGTCCTCCCCGAAATACCTCATCGCCAGCGCAGAGCTTCCCCTGAAACAGCTCTCACGGGAGCACCGGATCGCGGAATCGCTGACTCGACTTGACCCACTATATCTTGGGCTCCCGAGGCTTGTCAACACTACATCTTGCGCTTTTCAGGATTTTTCACCGCCGCTGGAAATGTCTGGGGAATCGACGTTTCTGGGCCTCCCGAGGGTTGGGGCACGCGTCGGCAAGCCTCGTCTCGGGACCCGCCGCGCAGCGGAGAAACCCGTCTGCGAGCGGCCGGTTTCTCCCCCGCAGGGCGCTCAGCTCGAGTAGCGGCTGCGGATCTGCGGCATCAGGTACGAGGCGAAGCCCCGCTCGAGGTCGAGGCTCGGTTCGAGGCCCCAGTCCCTGCGCGCCGCCGAGTCGTCCACGTCGGCCGGCCAGCTGTCGACGATGGCTTGCCGCTTGAGGTCGGGCTCGAAGCGGATGTCTGCGTCGGGAAACTCCGCCAGCACGAGCTCGCGGATCTCCGCCGCCGAGGGGTTGAAGGCGGTGATGTTGTAGACCACCTGGCCCAGATTCGAAGCGTCGGCGTGCGCGAGCTCGAGCAACGCGTCCACCGCGTCCGGCATGGCCATGAAGGGGATCCTGGTGTCGGGTCGCACGAAGCAGGCATAGGCCTCGCCCCGGGCGGCGGCGTGGATCATCTCGGGGGCGTAGTCCGAGGTGCCGCCGGAGGGCACGGTCACGGCCGAGATCAGGCCCGGGAAGCGGATGGCTCGAAAATCGACCTTGCCCGACAATCGCTCGGCGGCGAGCTGCTTGTAGTGGCGCGCGTAGTACCGGCCGAGGTGCTCGCAGTACAGCTTGTTGCAGCCGTACATCGTGGTCGGGTTGTTCCACTCGTGCTCGCGGACCGCACCCGCCGCAGCCTTCGTCTCGAGATCCGGCAGACCATAGGCGGCGATCGACGAAGGGTAGAGGAAGACCACGGCGCGGCCGTGCGACTCCCCCTGCGCCTGGGCGAAGTCGAGCAGCTTGAGGGTCCCCTCGACGTTGACCTGGTGGCCGGTGAGCGGCGTGAACTCGGTGCGGGTGGAGAGGATCGCGGCGAGGTGGTAGATGGCTTCGACCTCGTACTCGGAGAGGATCCGTTCCAGGAGGTGGGTTTCGAGGATCGAGCCCAGGTACTCGTGCTCCACGAGAGCGGCGAGCCCGGCGTCGAGGGGCTTGAGGTCGATGGTGATGATCGGCGCGCCGCCCTCCTCGGCCAGCCGCTCGATGAGGCCGTGGCCGATCTCGCCGCCGGCGCCGGTGATCAGGGTACAGTGCTTGCGCATCGTCGATCCTCCCCGCGGCACAGGGTGGACGGGGTTGGTGGGCGTGTCAAGCGGAGGCAACCGTTCGTCGGGTGGTTCCATCCAAGAGAGGTGGGCGTTCGTGGCTGCGGGTTGCGGCGAAGACATGGATCCGATCCCGATCGATCCCGATCCCGATCCCGTTCCCGATTCGCTGGGATCGGTCCGCAGGCGACAGAAATCGTCGGCTGGTCCGGACAGACCGCGAGCGGGAACGGGAACGGGAACGGGATCGGGATCGGAGAAGGCCCGAACTTCCGCGCCGGGAATTGCGTATCAGCTGTCGTGGGACCGATGCGCGAGGGAGGACCGAGATGGTGAAGGTACTGAGGCTGCTACTGGTGGCGGTGATTGTCGCCGGTGCCGCGGGAGGTATTTACGCGTGGGTCGGCTCGAAGGGCGGCGACGACACCGGCATCACCCTGGTGGAGGCGGAGATCGGTTCGATCACCGAGAAGGCCCTGGCGGTGGGTCAGATCGAGCCCCGGGAGCGCTTCCAGATCAAGTCCAAGATCTCGGGCATCGTGCACCGCTGCTTCGTCGAGGTCGGCGACCGCGTGCAGGCCGGCGAGCCGCTGTTCGAGATCTCGCCGGACCCGACGCCGCAGGAGCTCCTCAACGTCGACCACAGCGTGCGCTCCTCCGAGGCCAGCTTCCTCAAGGCCAGGGGCGACTTCGAGCGCGGCCAGGAGCTGTACGAGGACGGCCTGATGTCGAAGGGCGACCTCGACGCCCTGCGCGAGACCTACGAGCTGGCGCGGATCGCCCGCCAGCAGGCCGCCGACAACCGCGACCTGACGCGGAGCGGCCGGGTGAGCGG
>DATIVB010000407.1:0-2957 GCA_035466375.1 Chondromyces sp. | reverse complement strand
CGCGAGCTCCTCGACCCCGGCGCCGAGCTCGGCCAGCACCTCGAGCATCACCGCCACATCCCGGATCGCCGGCAGGTTCGCGAGCTCGACCGGGGAGTCGGCGAGGAGGGTGGCAGCGAGGATGGGCAGGGCGGCGTTCTTGTTGCCGCCGGGCACCAGGGTGCCGTGGACGGGACGGCCACCGCGGATGACGTAGGCGTGCTTCTCGTCGTCGAGCTTCAACATGCCCAGAACATAGCACCCTCGGATGGCGGGGACGTGGTGCGGATGAGGCGCCCGTGTGGCGGTGGATGCCGGTTGCGGTAGAATCCGGGCCCGTGACCCGCCTCGAGCTCCACCCGCTGGCCTCCGACAAGCGCGCCAAGGACCTCGCCCAGCTCCTCGACCGCCTGCAGCGGGGCGGTGCGCGGGTGGTGGTCTGGGTCGCGGACGAGGGCCGGCGGCAGGTCCTGGACGACTACCTCTGGACCTACGAGAAGCTCGCGTTCGTGCCGCATCTGCTGTGGAGCCCGCAGCTGGGCGAGGTCGTCGACCCGGTGGTCCTGGTCGGCGAGCCCGCCAACCCGAACCGCGCCACCGTGCTGATCGTCGGTGACGAGCTGCCGCCCGGGGCATGGGCCGCGGAGTTCGCCGAGGTCCACGACCTCATCGGTCCCGGCGAGGACGGCGAGCGCCGGCGGGCGTTCTGGGAACGGTGGCAGGAAGACCCTGAGTCGGACCCCCTGACCACCATCTGAAGCCAGCCGGGACAGCGGCCCGTCGTTCCAACGTTCGAACGTTGAACGTTTGAACGTTCGGCTCATCCGGAATTGCAAGTGATGCGGAAGTCGGTGCGACCCGAGTCCGAGTCCGAATGACAGCGACAGTAGCCAGGATCGGTGTCCAGTGACAGTGGCAGATGACAGTGACAGTCTCAGTGGCAGTTTCAGTGTCAGAGGGCTGCGTTCGTGGCAGTGACCGGGGCAGCGAGCAGGCGGCGCGATCGTGGCATGGCCGCCTCCAGGGGCGACCATAACCAGGCACGGCCGCTTGTCGAGGCGTCAGCGCGATCCGTCGCAACCACGAAGGCACCAAGACACCAAGAAAACACCAAGGGTTCTCTTCGTGGACATCTTCGTGCCTTGGTGCCTTGGTGGTTCAGCCGTGGGCGGGCGGAAATTCGAAATTCGAAATCGACCCCCGCCCTTCTCACGGTTTCCCGCATCAGCTCAACGTTCTGACGTTCGAACGTTCGAACGTTCGGACGTTCAAACGCCTACGCGCCGGGCAACGCGATGTCGAGCCGGGTCTCCGGCGGTGTGCGGGTGTAGCGCCGGATCGCCAGGCCCGCCTCGAGCACCAGCCACAGCGCGATGACGGTGATGGAGCCGCCGACCAACAGCAGGGTGGTGTTGCCGTCGCGCCAGAAGGCCGCGAGCTTGATCACCATCGCGCTCAGGGTCGTGACCATCATGAAGACCATCGGCACCAGGTAGGGCAGCGCCATGCGCCGGCGCTGCAACAGGTAGAGTGAGACGGTGAGCAGGGCGAGCCCGGCGAGCAGTTGGTTGGTCGAGCCGAAGAGCTGCCACAGCACGAGCCCGGCCGATTGCCCCTCGACGCGGTAGAAGGCGAAGAACGAGATCGCGGCCACCGCCAGGGTCGACGACAGGAAGCGGTTGCCGAGCGGCCGGAAGCGGACCGAGGCGGCGATCTCCTCGATGTTGTACCGCAGCAGGCGGGTGGCCGAGTCGAGGGTGGTGAGGGCGAAGCTCACCACCACCACCGCGATCAGCGTGCGCGCGGTCTGCTCGGGAAGCCCGACCGTGGACACGAAGCGGGTCGCGCCCTCGATGAACGCGGCCATGCTCGAGCCCAGGCCCTGGATCGACGCCCAGTCGCCGTAGTGGTGCTTCCAGCTCTCGGCGGAGGCGAAGCCGGCGGTGCACGCCAGCACCGCCGCGAGGCCGAGCAGCGACTCGGCGATCATGGCCCCGTAGCCGATGGGTCGGGCCTGCGGCTCCCGGTCGAGCTGCTTGGCGGTGGTCCCCGACGAGACCAGCGAGTGAAAGCCCGAGGCGGCGCCGCAGGCGATGACGATGAAGACGAAGGGGAACATGGGCGGCGCGCCCGGCGGGTGCGCGTCGACCACCGGGGACGCGAACTCGGGGCGCAGCACGAAGAAGCCGACGTAGGTCAGGCCGAGGCCGACGTAGAGCAGCAGCGAGTTGAGGAAGTCGCGGGGCTGCAGCAGCGACCACACCGGCAGCACCGAGGCGAGCCATGCGTAGGCGAGCAGGACCCAGGTCCAGCCGGCCGAGGACGACCAGCGGACTGGGAACTGGGGCGACAGGGCGACCACCACCAGGGTGATGACGAAGGCGACGGCGATCAGCGGCATGAGCTGCTGTCGGCGCCGCCTCACCAGCCAGCCGATGAGCAGGGCCAGGACCAGGATCACGCCCGACGGCACCACCGACTCGGGATAATAGTCGGCCGAGAACAGCAGCCCGACCACGTAGGCGAACACCCCCATGGCGAGGGCGATGGCGAAGAAGATGATCGCGTGCATGAGCGACTTGGCGCGCCGCCCCATGAGGCCCTCGGCGATGGCGCCGATGGAGAGGCCGCGGGCGCGGACCGAGATCACCAGCGCCCCGAAGTCGTGGACGCAGCCGATCAGGATCGAGCCCAGCACGACCCACAGCATGGCCGGCAGCCAGCCCCAGACGACGGCGATGGCGGGGCCCAGCATGGGCGACAGGCCGGTGATGGAGGCGTAGTGATGGCCGAAGAGCACGATGGGGCGGGTCGGCACGTAGTCGATGCCGTCCTCCAGCGCGTGCGCCGGCGTCACCGCGTCGGGGCGCAGGGCGAAGATGTGCTGCGCCAGGTACCGCGAGTAGAACAGGTAGCCCGCGAAGTAGACCGCGAAGCACGCCAGCACGGCAATGGTCGATGTCATGGCGCGTATTCTA
>DATIVB010000406.1:0-1884 GCA_035466375.1 Chondromyces sp. | reverse complement strand
TCGCCGCGGCCCTCGAGCTCGGCGGTGCGGTCCTGGGAGCGCTGCCGAGGCTCGAGCCGGGGGCGGGCGCGGGGCACCGCATCGTGCTCGAGCTCGCGGACGGGTCCGCGAGGGACGGCGTCGGGTCGGACGACGGCGCGGGGGAGGTTTGAATGGCCAAGGATCGGGTTCTTCTGGTGGACGACGAGGTGAACTTCCTCGAAGCGCTCGCCGAGCGCATGCGGATGCGGGGCCTCGAGGTCACGTGTGCGAAGTCCGGGCGGGAGGCCCTGACCGCCGTCGAGGAGGCGACCTTCGACGCGGTGGTGCTCGACCTCGCGATGCCGGGCCTGGACGGCCTCGAGACCCTGCGCCGGCTGCGTCAGATGCAGCCCGAGCTGCAGGTGATGATCCTGTCCGGCCGCGCGACCGTGCAGACCGCGGTCGAGGCGACCCGGCTCGGCGCCACCGACATCTTCGAGAAGCCCACCGAAGTGGACACGCTGGTGCAGCGCATCCGCTCGGCGCGGGCCGCGCGCCTCGCCCACGACGACGAGGTCTCGCAGGAGCACATCGACGAGATCATGCGCACCAAGGGTTGGTAGCGCCCCGGGATCAGGGCCCGGTCACGAAGCCTCGACGACCTCGCGCAACGGGCAGCGCTCCTCGGAGGAGTCGCGGTGGGCCTCGGCGTTCACCGCCTCGAGGGCCGCGGCCTGGGTGGGGAAGAGGCACTCGGCGCCGATGGCCTCGTCGATCCCGGTCCGCCGCAGTACGTCCAGGACCTCGTCGCGCAGCCCGCTGACGCACACCCGGAGGCCGCGGTTCCGCAGCTGCTCGAGCAGCTCGAGCAGGCCCTCGGCGGCGATCTCGTCGATGCGTTCGAGAGTGTGGCCCGCCAGGATGAGGCTGCGGAGCTCGGGCAGGCCCGCGACCGCGCTCTCGACGCCGCGGGTGAAGTGCTTGAGGGTGGAGTAGTCGAGGCGTCCGTCGAAGCGCACCATCGCGATGTGCCGGCAGCGCGCCAGACGGTGCCGGCGTGCGCTGCGCAGCGAGCCGTCGGGATGGAGCGAGAGCTCGGTGACGTGGGGCAGCAGGCCCTCGAGCGGGCAGGGCTCGGCGGCCCGGGTCGGGTGGGTCTCGCCCCACAGCTCCGCCAGGGCCCCGCTCACCGAGGGGTAGATGTCGTCGACCCCGATGGCGTCGACGACCCCGGTCCGGGCGAGGGTCTCGAAGGCGGGGTCGGGGACCCGGCACAGCGCGACCCGGAGGCCGGCCCCCCTGGCGTGCCGCACCAGGGCGAGCAGGTTCCCGGCCTGCGAGGGCTCGAGGCGGGTGATGGCGCTGCACACGAAGATCACGGTCGTGACATCGGTCCGGGCGCTCCGCCAGCGCTCGAACTCCGCGATCATGACGTCGTCCCCGGCGAAGCCGGCGGCGCTGTCGAAGCGCAGCAGGGCGATCGACGGGCACAGGCGGAGGCCGAAGCGGCTGGCGTCGCGCAGGCCGCCCGAGGGGTGCACCCCGAGCGCGGTCAGCTGCGGCGCGAGCGGGTGCAGCGGGCAGGCGCGTTCGTCCGAGCCGACATGGCTCTCGGCCCAGATCGACGCCACGGCGACCGCCTCGGTCGGGTACAGGTGGGAGCCGTCCACCAGCTCCCCCTCACCTGCCTCGACGAAGGCCTGGACGACCCTGTCGGACATGTCGCTGAACGAGACCGCGAGCCGGTGCTTGCGGAGCTCCTTGGCCATCCGGCCGAGACGTTGCGCGCCCTCGATGTCGATCGAGCTCATGTCGTGGGCGACGATCAGCACATGGCGCAGGTCGGGGCGGTTCGCCACCAGCGCGAAGACCCACTCCTCCACGTAGCGCACGTTGGCGCGGTTGACCGGGCTTTCGATGCGC